>JAJDDP010000009.1 GCA_029260235.1 Phycisphaerae bacterium
GACGCCGCCAATGTGGTCGCCGTGGGCATGAGTCAGAACGATGGCTTCGGGAGTCAGTTCGTTGTCTCGAACGAAGGCAACGATCCCATCAGGCTGAGGTGGCAAGCCCGGGTCCACGATCCAACAAGGTCGCCCCTTCTCGCGGTAAACGATGTAGCTGTTCTCGCCAAACATGGGGTCATTATGAATCTTGAATTGAAAGGGTGGTTGGCTCATGGTTGTTGGGTTCCAGTAGCGGTCTTGATCTCATTCAGTAGGTGTCGGGCATCTGGCGCTGACCTACTGTCTGGATAGAGGTCCAGTAAGCTCCGGCAGTAGCGGGCTGCGGAGGTCAGGTTGGATTGGCTCAGCGCTTCCAGCGAAGCCTCATACAAGACCTCTGCCTCCTTTTCTCGCCGGATAGCCCGCTGCGACGCCAGGGTTTGGGCCACCTGAGGAAGTCGATCCACCTCTTCACGGCGGGCGGTCGCCTCAGTTTCCAGCGATGAGCCATGGTAACGACGTTCGGTCTCGAGTAGAAGGCGGCGGGCTTCCATTGGTTCATCGTTCTGCATTGCTTGCTCAGCCTGAGCAAACGCGCGTCGTCCCGGCTGTTGCAAGCGGTGCAGTAGATCCGCAGCCATTGCGATCTGATCCGGGAAGTGCCCCTTCTGGTTTCGCAGCAGGTGTTCCATTTGGGCGGCGGCTGCCCCCAGGTGGGGCAGCTTGTCTGTCGCGACATCAGCGGCCTTTAGCTCGGATGCGACTTGTTTTCGACAGACACCTTCAAACCAGCCCAGTGCCGCTTGGCCGATTTCAGGGCTAAGCACATGCCCGATGGGCGGGCGCTTCACCGCAACGTTGACCCCGGCACCCCGCAGCAGGTATAGGCCCTTCCGCATCCTGGGACGGTTCAGATCAGCTTCACCAACCGCGTAAAACAGCGGTGTATCTTTGCGTTTTTGAACCATGCTGTGCTTGACCGTCGGCGGAACATAGTTGGCGGTGACAGCCACGGCTGAGGCCTCGAAGTTTTCCGCATAGAAGAGGTGGAAGGCCATCGCTCCTCCCGCAGAATGGCCGGTCAACAGGACGCGATGGGTATCAAATCGCAAGGTCTGGCTGATGTGGCTGCGGAACTCTTCGAGGAAGGCTAGGTCGGCATCTCGCCATCCCTGAGCGATTCCCTGGGGAGCGACGAGGATGAATGGCAGCTCGGCCTCGAGCGACAGCCAGAATTCCAGAATGTCTTGGCCTCGCGTTTCGGTCCCATGGAGGCATACAATCAGCGGATAGCGCACTGTTGGATCGAAGTCAGCCGGCTTGGCTAACAGGTAATAGCCCGAGGTGAGGTCCATGCGTTCGGGCACCGGGCCTGCCGCCGAGATCACCGCCACGATCCACAATGCAATTTCTGCAAACATGGGCGAGAGTCTACTGGGCAGGCGCAAGACAACAAGTCGGCGCTCAGCCTGGCGATCATGAAGTCCCAAACAATGTTTCGCCTCTGATCCATGATTCGGTTATGATGACCAGCGATAAACAAACGGGCCAAAAACCGCGTCTCATGTCTTGTTTCCAGTGAATCGGGGAACTATGGGCGAGCAAACCGTCGAAAACTACTCCGACCCAGCCTCATTGCGGTTGTTTGTCAAGGCTGTGCTCAATGACCTGCGGGCTCTGGAGCACATGATCGACAGCGGCATGATCGAATCCGGCGTCCGCCGCATCGGGGCCGAGCAGGAAGTCTTCCTGGTTGACGATCATTGGCAACCTGCTCCGCTAGCGACCCAAATCCTCGATCGGCTTGACGATCCGCAATACACGCCGGAACTGGGCCGGTTCAATCTTGAGTTCAACCTGCACCCCATTTCCTTCGGGACTGACTGCCTAAGCAAGATGGAGCATGCCCTCAGCAGGCATGTTGCCAAGCTGCGCGAGGTCGCTGCAGAGTTTGGAGCCAAAGCAGTACTGACGGGCATCTTGCCTACGCTGAAGCAATCCGACATGGGCTTGCAGAACATGATGCCCCTGTCGCGGTACGCCGCCTTGAACGAAGCCATCAAGGAACTTCGCGGCGGCGACTTTGAGTTTCATGTAGCTGGCATTGACGAGCTAATCATCAAGCACGATTCGGTGCTGCTCGAAGCGTGCAACACCAGTTGCCAGGTCCACTTCCAGACCGGGCCTGAAGAATTTGCGAAACTCTATAATGTCGCCCAAGCGGTGGCAGCGCCGGTCTTGGCATTAGCGGCCAATTCACCGGTCCTGTTCGGGCGCAGGCTTTGGGCTGAGACGCGCATCGCCCTCTTTCAACAGTCCATCGACACCCGACTGCCGGGCAGACATCTGGAAGACCGCAGGGCACGGGTCAGCTTTGGCGATGGCTGGGTCAAGAATTCAGTGTTGGAGATTTTCCGCGAGGATGTTTCGCGGTTTCGAGCCATCATAGGTATGTCCATCGACGAAGACCCCTTTGAAGAGATCGCCCAAGGGCGTGCCCCTCGGCTTAAGGCACTTCAGTTGCACAATGGGACAGTCTACCGGTGGAACAGAGCGTGCTACGGGATCAGCGAGGGCAAGCCTCACCTGCGGATCGAGAATCGCGTGCTTCCTTCCGGGCCCACCATCTTGGATGAGGTAGCCAACGCTGCTTTCTGGTTCGGCCTGATGAGTGGAGTGTCGCACACCTATCCGGACATCACCAAGGTCATCGAGTTCGATACAATCAAATCGAATTTTCTGTCGGCGGCACGGTACGGGCTAGAGGCCCAGTTCACCTGGATTGATGATCAAACCGCACCGGCAGAGGAACTCATCCGCCATCAATTGTTGCCGCTGGCTCGGGATGGGCTGGAGCGTGCCAAGATCAATCAGGCGGATATTGATCGCTACCTTGGGGTTGTCGAAGCTCGGGCAGCCTGTCGCCGCAACGGATCCAAGTGGATTCTGCGCTCGCTGGCGTCGATGAAAGACAAGGGGACTTCAGCGGAGCGTTTTTGTGCCATCACTGCAGCCATGCACACCAGGCAACAGACAGATGAACCTGCCCACGAATGGTCTTTGGCCCGGCTCGAAGAGGGCGGGGGATGGAAACACAACTACCTGCGTGTCGAGCAGATTATGAACACCAATCTGTTCAGCGTCCATGAAGACGACGTGATCGACTTGGTGGCCAACATGATGGATTGGCGCAGGATTCGACACGTGCCCGTGGAAGACAACAGCCACCGCTTGGTGGGGTTGGTTTCGTACCGGGCACTACTGCGGGTGTTGGCCCGTGACATGCCTCATGGCCAAGACAATCCACTCGCCGTTCGCGACATCATGCAAAGAAAACCAATTACCATAAGCCCCGATATGCCCACAACCAAAGCCATTGCCACAATGCGTAATGCGGCTGTCTCCTGCCTTCCGGTGGTCGAGGACGGCCGCCTTGTAGGTCTGGTCAATGAAAGCGATTTCGTAGCCATCGCCGGGCAACTCCTCGAAGACCAATTGCGGGAGGTGTGATGGCCGTGCGTGGTTCTTCGTCTCCGATGCCAAAGAAGATCCCCTCCGCAGACCGTATCATCGGCCGCTACGGTGATCAGGCCGCCGGTCCTGCCTTGATCTGCGTCGCCGCTCAACATGGCAACGAAACCGCGGGCGTTTTTGCCCTCCAGCGCACCTTGCGAATGCTGCACCGACGGCGACTGCCCTTCCGCGGCGAAATTGTCGGACTAGTCGGCAACGTGCAAGCCCTGGACCGAAAAATGCGATTCGTCGAGCAAGACTTGAATCGCCTTTGGACCCTCGATCGCATCGAGGGAGTTCGGTCACGGGCCAAGACTGAAACCCTCGAGGCAGAAGAGGCTGAGCAGTATGCACTGCTTGTGGAACTGGACCGCATCTTCGACCGATCACCAAGCCCAGCCTATGTGCTGGACCTGCACACTTTTTCCGCAGACGGCTCCCCGTTCTCAGTGGTCAGCGACACGCTGCGGAATCGGGCTTTTGCTCGTCAGATTCCCGCCCCGCTCATTCTGGGCCTCGAAGAGAAGTTGAGCGGCACCTTGCCCGAATACGTCAACAGCTTAGGCCACACCACGATGGGCTTTGAGAGCGGGCGGCATGACGACCCGCATGCCATCGAAGTTCACGAGTCAGCCCTCTGGCATGCGATGGTAGCTGCGGGCAACCTCCGCCCACACGAGATTCCCGAGTTCTCTAGCCACAGAAAAACGATTGTTGATGCGGTTGGACATCAGCCTCAAGTCGTCGAGATACGCTCTCGTTACTCGGTCGTTGCCGGCGACGAATTTCGGATGAAACCAGGGTTCCGCAATTTCGGGAAGATCCATCGGGGTCAAGTATTGGCATTCAATGCCGACGGGCCGATCCTAGCCGAAGAAGATGGACTCCTGGTCATGCCCCTATACCAGGGCCAAGGAAACGACGGATTCTTCATCGCCAAGTCCGTTCGACCCATCTGGCTGGCTGTTTCTGAGTTGTTGCGGCGCCTGCGTGTTGACCGCATCGCCCATTGCCTGCCAGGCGTTCGCCCCCACGCTTCTCGATCAAACGCATACGTGGTGAATCCCCGGGTAGCCTGGTGGTATGTGAGTGAAGTGTTCCACTTGCTCGGGTATCGCAAACGAGAAAACGAGGACGGCCTACTGGTGGTTAGCCGCAGAGAGCATGATGAGCCACCGACTTAGTTCGTGACCCAAGCGGTTGCCCGACGCACTCACTCTAAGGCCGATCCGAATTCCTTCGCTTGGGCGAGAACCTCGTCGGGTGATAACCGATCCACGATATTAGAAGCGATGTGAGTCCACACCACCTCGGCGTTCTTATCGATCAGAATGTTGGCGGGCAGAGCGATGTCCGCGCCCCCAGGACCTGCCCCCTCATGGACAATGCCGTAGGCCTGGATGACCGTCTTATCAACGTCACAAAGAACGGGATATTCCAGGCGATTCTTCTCGACAACTTTCTTTGTGCGTACCGGCGGATCCGTCGAGATGGCCAACAGCCGTCCACCTTGGCGCTTCAGTTCGTCGTTGACTTCTCCGAGACCTCGGAGTTCGGACATGCAGGTCAGTCACCAATAGCCTCGATAGAACACCAGCAGGGTTGGGCCTCTCGTTGCTTGGTCAAGCAGCTCAACGGTTCGGCCTTGCGAATCGGACAACGCGAAACTTGGTGCGATCTGCCCGACGACAATTCCGCGACCGCTGGGTAATTGAGCGTACCCAAACATGGCGTAAGCGAATGTCAGCGTGAGGACGACGTTGGCTGCCAGCATTCCTTTTATTTTTTTGCGCCCGTCTCGCAAGACAGCCCAGGCACTCAAGCATACGCCCAGCCCCATCAACAAGAAGGCTGGCAACCCTGTAGAGCGCATGATGGGCACATCCAAGAGCAGCACATAGACGAACGGTCCAACCACAACCAAGGTCAGCCCGACGAGGCCCAAGACTAGGCTGCTCTTGGGCTGCGGATGGATATGGGCATTCGATTCATTCGTGGTCATGTCATGATCCCCTTGAACGCGTCCCAAAAAAGGATAAGCCTGTTCACTCTAGAATGCCAGCACCCAGCCAGAGGCAGTCTCGATGCGTTTCAAGATCGAAGCGGTTTCGTAGTCACCTCGAAGCCCTTAGCATGGCTGCATGATCGCTTGGTTGACGCGACATCATCGGAGAATCTTCGGCTTTCTCCTCCTGGCCACGATGGGCTGCGCGGTCCTGCTTGTCCGCCCGGGGCTGAGGCACGATTACCGCCTCGAGGCCTTTGTGGCTAGTAGCGACGAATCCTACCTCCGCTTCCGCAGCTTCATGGAGGAGTTCACCAGCAACGAGATCGCTGTGATCGCCATCCAAACAGATGACGCGCTCTCTGAGTCATCTCAAGCGATCACCCGCGACATCGTAGCCCGGGTCAGCGCATTGCCAGCCGTCCAGAAGGCCCAGGCGCTGACCGAATTGCCGCCCTTAGCCCTGAATTTTCTTGGGGATCGGCTGAGCAAGCACCGACTGATCGCCGGAAACCTGATCAGCCACGACGGCAAGACCGCGGCAATCATGCTGCAGATGCGCGGCGAAGATCAAAGCCCAGCCAGCCGTCGACAAACCGTAGCGGCGCTCCGCGACACCGTTGAAGACATCCGTCGCGAATATCTAGGCGCCCGCATCATTTTGGCGGGTCCTTATGTGACCCTGATCGATATGTACGAGTATGTAGATCGAGATCTGTTGGTGTTCTCGGTCGCAGCCTTCGTGTTGATTGCAGTGACCTTGTGGCTCGTGTTCCGCCGAGCCGGACCAATGGTTTTTGCCATTGGCACCGGCATGTCAGCCACCGTCTTCTGCCTCGGGGCTGCCATCGTCATGGGGTTTGCAACGTCGCTGATCACCCAAATGGTGGTCATCCTGGTCACGGTCCTTTCGGTTGCGACTTGCGTTCACCTAGCCGTTGCTTCTGAGGAGACGGCTGAGAATCTTCCCGCGTTAGATCCGCTCGGGCGAGCACAATCCACACTGGCAAGCATGCTCGCACCCTGCTCAGCCGTGGTGGCTACGACGGTTGTCGGCTTCGGCTCGGTATGCATCAGCGATTTGAGTCCAGTTCGCAGCTTCGGCATCTTGATGGTGATAGGCCTGGGAATGTCCTTGGCCTTTGCTTTGACTGCCTCTATCCGATTGACGGCTGACCCGCGGCATTTGGCCACGGGCAAGAAATCCAAACTCCCAGATATGCTGTCAACGCTAGCACTCTGGGCAGATCGACATCGGACACTGGTCGTGCTGATCTTCATCGCTGCAGGTTCACTATCGATCACTTCTTTTGGCCGTCTCCGGTTCGAGAGCGACTTTGTCAAGAATTTCAGGCCTGGCAGCGAAGTCCGCCGCAGCTACGAATTCATCGAAGAACACCTCTCCCCCGTCGGTTCCATCGAAGTCGTTATCCGCAGGAAAGACGGTCAGCCGATCGTAACCACGCCAAACATCAAACGTGCAAGGGAACTGGGCGACGAAATCGTGGCTAAGCACGCCCCTATTCGCAAGGCGATGTCGCTCGCCGACCTAGCCACCTTGATGGGCGACGCGCTCCCGCAAACCCAAATCGATTTGGACATGAGGCTCAAGATGGCCCGAACATTCTTTGGGCCTGATGCAGAACGTAACTTCGTCAACGCAGCAAGAGACTCGTTGCGGATCAATCTGCGGGCAACTGAAGGAATCGATGTCAATGAGAAGCTCGCCCTGGCGGACGACCTGCGCAGCATGGCCAGCACAAAATTCGGCCCCGACTATGGCGTCGAGGTGACAGGCCTGTACGCGTTCTACGCGAAACTCGTATCTGGATTACTCCGCGACCAGTACCGCTCGTTTGCCCTGACTTTGCCAGCTGTGTTCTTGGTCATGGTTCTCGCCTTTCGGTCGTTTAAGGTAGCTGCGGTGGCTATGGTGCCCAACGGATTGCCGATTCTGTTTTGCCTGGGCACCATGGGCTGGGCCAACATCCCGGTCAACATGACCACAGCCATGATGCTATCGGTGACCCTAGGCATAGCCGTGGATGACACCGTGCACTACATCTGGCGATACCGCAAAGAGCTGCAACGAACCAACGACCACCGCCAAGCGCTCCATGCCACCAGCCGATCAGTAGGAAGAGCCTGCCTCTTTACGACGGTGGTGATCGCCGGCGGGTTTTGGATCTTGACGCTGTCAGAATTCCTACCGACGGCCTACTTCGGCGGTCTCGTGGGCTTTACCATGCTAGGGACGCTAGCGGCTGATCTGATCCTCCTGCCGGTACTGCTCTCAGTAGTTCCGCTATCCGCCACGAAGTTCCAGGCCGCAGTTGGCTAGGTGTTTCTCGAATGCTTGTCGAAATGTGGTCAGGTCGCCGTCAACCAGTGTCCGCCCGTCGGAGCCGATGCGGGCGCGGAAGGTTAGGCTTCGCTTGCTTTCTCCGAGCGACTTGCCTTCGAAGCTGGTCACATAGTTAAGCCTCAACAGCAGCGGGTGCTCAAAGCTTGTGATTTGTGTTTGGACATCTTCGTACTTTCGCTCGGCGGCAACGATTCCAGTGAAGTCCAAGTCCTTTTCTGGATAGGCGGGGATGTCTTGCATTGCCAGCACCGGCGCCTCGACGCCGGCTAACCCGTCAAAGTCAATCTCCGCCCAGGCGGCAGACCATGGCGCTAGATGCTCATCCATCGCTCTTCTCAGCGATAGCGGCACGACACCAACGGTTCCGCATTCTTGGTCGCCGATCTTCATCGCCGCCAGTTTTTGTGTCTGATGCCAAGGGAAGGCTGAATCCGTCTTTATCACGCCGAATGCAGCCTTGCGACCGAGAACCTGTTGACTCCAGATTTCAACAGAACCCTTCAGTTCAGCCAAGAGCTGATCCCCGATGTTTTTCTGGCGGCGGGCAATCATCACTGCGAAGCGTCGCGTCTGCGTCTCGGGCGCCTTTGTGGATCCAAACACCGTGCCCAATTCGATCAGCTTGAACTCAGCCATGTGGTGGCGGTTCTTCTCCATGGCTGCCAGCATGCCGGGCATCAGCGTCTGTCGCATGTTGGCCATGTTGGCTGCGACCGGGTTGCGGAGCTCAACGCAATCACCCGGATCAAAGGCCAATTTCTTGCACCAATCATCGTCGTACCAGAGGTAGCCGTGGATCTCGCTGAAGCCCAATCCAAGCGCCCAGAGGCGAAGCGTGTCTTGCTCTAGCTCGTGCATGGCGTTGGGCTTGAAGGATCGAACGGTCATCTCCGGCAAGACCGGCTCGATGTTGTCGTAGCCGATGCAGCGGGCGATCTCTTCGATGATGTCGGCCTCGATGGCGATGTCCTTGGTCGCACGGTACGAAGGCACGCCGATCTTCAGCTTGTCGCCGCAAACTTCGACCACGAATCCGAGCGGAGTCAGCAACTCTTGGATGAGTGTTCGGGCTACGGGCTGACCCATGTAGCGGCCAACGAATTCAGGGTCAATCTCAACCGTCACCGATTCGGGTGCGACGGGATAGCAGTCCGACAGCTTCGACGCAAACTCCATCCCCGGCCAAACCCCGCTGGCCAGGTATACGAACCGTTGGACACCCAGAATGGTGTGAGCAGGATCGAGCGATTTCTCGAACCGGGCGCTGGCATCGGTGCGATGGCCCAATGACGTCGCACATCGACGAATAACCGCCGGTGCGAAATTGGCGGATTCCAAGAGCACCGATTGGGTTTGGGGGCTAATCTCAGTTTCACTGCCCCCCATGATGCCCGCCAACGCCACCGGCTTGTTGTTGGAGAGAATCATCAGCGCGTTTTCGGGCAAGGTGCGCTCCATCCCATCCAGCGTGGTGAACTTACTGTCGGGCTTGGCTAAGGCTACCTCGATTCGATCCACACTATCGCCGTCAAACGCGTGCATGGGTTGACCTAGTTCCAACATGATGTAGTTGGTCAGATCGACCATGCAGTCGATGGGCCTTAACCCGACGTGCCCCAGGCGCAGTTGCATCCATAAGGGGGCAGGCTTGGATTCCAGATTGCGCATCACCAAGCCGGTATAGCGGGGACACATCTCCGGATCTTCGATGTGGATAGGCAGCTCAGGCTTATCTACCGAGGTTAATTCGTCGGCTGGCGTTACCGGGTATTCTTTGAGCGGCGCAGCGAAGATGGCTGCGACTTCTCTGGCGATGCCATAATGACCCCAGAGGTCGGGGCGATGGGTGATCGATTTGTTGTCCACCTCGATCACCCAGTCGTCGAACCACTCGGGTGGCAAGGCTGACCCCGGCTTGCCATGCGGACAATCGGGATCGAGGAAGACTGCTTCCTTGATAGCTAAGGCAATACCCAACGCGTCGCCCGGCAGAATCATGCCGGTGCTCTTCTTATCCGCAACGGTGGTGTCTTTGATTTCACCAAGGGCGGCGACCCGCGCTCCCGGTGGTGCGTAGATCACCGATTGGCCTGCCTGTAGCGATGGAGCCTGCGAGACCGTTTCTACCGTCTTGCCGTGGCCAACATCCAACTTCACCAGATGCAGGTTCGGCGTGTCAGGGATGGGGGAAACTTCCAGGATACCGGCGGCGATCAACCCCTGGGCGGCAACTTCAATCGGCTCGACGCCTTCCACTTCGGCGCAGCGGATGGTGAACCTCTCGCCCAGATCCAGAGGATCCAGATCCTCCGGCAGGTCCACAAAATCGCGAAGCCAATTTACCGAGATCAGCATGTCTGTTGCCTATTCCGCTACGTTGCCCAGAGTCATGTATTGGCACCAATGCCCGGTCCGGTCAGCCGCGACGGGTGAACCAGCGCCCGCAGGTCTCCGGCGTTCATTACCCGGATGTCACCGATGCCGTATTTCATCATAGCCAGCCGGGTCAGCCCCAAGCCGAAGGCAAACCCGGTGTATTCGTGCGGATCGATGCCACCGTGCCGCAAGACGGATGGATGAACCATCCCGCACGGCAGGATTTCGATCCAGCCGCTCCTCTTGCAAGTTGCACAGCCCTTGCCGTCACAAATCAAGCAGCTCATGTCCAATTCAAAACCTGGCTCCACGAAGGGGAAGAAGCCGGGGCGCAGCCGCACCTTGACTTCTCGCCGAAACACCTCGCGTAATAGAAGCTTCATCACCGCGATCAGATTGGCGATGGAGATGCTTCGATCCACCATCAATCCTTCGCACTGATGGAATGTGTTTTCATGGGAGGCGTCGATGGTTTCATATCGAAAACAGCGTCCAGGAACGATGCATCGAATCGGCGGCCCAAATTTCTTCATCGACCGGTTTTGCACTGGCGACGTATGGGTACGCAACAGCATCCCGTTCTTGAGCCAGAAGGTGTCCTGCATGTCACGGGCAGGATGGTCAGCCGGGATGTTCAACGCCTCAAAGTTGTAGTAATCGCTCTCCATCTCCGGCCCGGCCTCGACGGTGAAGCCAAGCCGCTGGAAGATGTGTTCGATCTCCCACTGGACTGCGGTAACTGGATGAACATTGCCCAGCATCGGTCGAACGCCCGGCAGGGTGGGGTCGAACGCCGAGGCTTGAGATGCTTCAGCCGCCACTTCTTTTGAGGCGATCTGCTCGGTCATCCGCTCGAACAGCTCGCCGACCGCTTTGTTGGCTTTGTTCAGTGCTTGGCCGGCCTGTCCGCGCTGCTCGGGGAGATAGTCGCGGACCGTGCCCATCAGCTTCCCCAGCGTCCCCTTTTTGCCCAAGAAACGGGCTCGGATTTCGCGCAGGGCCTGGACCGATGCTACTCCGTCCAAGGAGCTCTTGGCCTGGGACTGAATGTCGGCCAACTGTTGTTGTAGCTTTTCGATGTCCATAAACGCGCTTTTTGGTCGTTCTCTTTGTCGCCACAGGGCCAGAAACCGCGTAGATTAGGCCTCTAGTTCGTTGATTGCAAGGCAAAGGGAACTTGGGCAAATTCAGCCTGCAGGCGCCATCCTTATCGAGGGACTTACCAATGGACAACAAAGTAGTCATGGTAACCGGCGGCGGTCGGGGAATCGGGCGGGCACTTTGCAGGCAGTTCGGAAAGAAGGGAGCCCGCGTCATCGCCTTGGCCCGCAGCGAAGATCAGTTGGGAGAAACCAAGCAGCTAGTCGAAGCCGATGGCGGTAAGTTGGTTGCCCTAGCCCGCGACGTCACCAACGTCGAGGCACTGGGCGATGCCATCACCGAAACCTCCAAGCGGTTTGGCCGGTTGGATGTGTTGGTCAATAACGCCGGATTGGCCAGTTGTGCCCCAGCCGCCGATCTGGACGTCGACGATTTTGAACGAATGCTTCGGCTGAACATCGCAGCCGTCTTCTACGCCTGTCGGTTTGTCTGGCCGATCATGAAAGGGCAAGGCGGCGGAACCATCGTCAACATCTCCTCGATGGCGGCTGATGACCCCTTCCCTGGATTGGGTACTTATGGCGCCTCCAAAGCGTGGGTCAACCTATTCACCAAAGGGCTGGCCGCCGAGGGCAAGGAAGCGAACATCACCGCCTTCGCCGTAGGCCCTGGTGCAGTCGAGACAGCCATGCTGCGAGATGCCTTCCCCGATTTCCCAGCCAATGACACCCTGGCCCCAGAGCAAGTGGCTGAGTTTATCGACGCACTGACCCAGCCAGCGATGGCCTCAGCCTCTGGGCAGACCTTTTATGTAAAACGATGACTAAGCCGTGATCCGCGGAGCCATACGGGCAAGATGATCAAGTACAATTCAACACCATGACTGCTGCGAGTTACACTCATCTGATCTTCATGATTGCTACCTGCGGGCTGGGGATGGTCGATCCCCCCGAAGCGGCCGAGCCGGCTGCGCCCGAGGTGCGAGCTGCGCCCAGCGAAGCAGCCGTATTGGCCCAGCAGTTAGGATCGCGAGATTTCGCCGAGCGTCAGGCAGCGGCGGCGGAGCTTAGCGAGATGGGCAGCGATGCCTACGAGGCGCTCCGCAAAGCCTACCAAGCCTGTGACGACCTTGAGGTTCGCCTAGCCATTCAGCAAATCGTTCGGGACAGCTTCTTTGAAGAGAGGCTTTTCTCGCAGCATGGATTCTTGGGCATCGGGCCGGTGATCTTGGGCGAGCACGACGACCCTCACGTGCCTCCGGGGCGAGCAGCCGTTTATGTTAGCAGCATCGTTGAGAATTCGTCCGCGGCGGCGGCAGGCCTGCATCTCTCTGATCTCATCCTGACCATGGATGGCCAACCCTTTCCGCGAGAGGTGACCACCGATTCGTTCAGCGAGAGGATTCGCGAAGCGGGGCCAGGAACGATAGTGCGTTTGGGCGTCCAGCGGGTCAAGCTCAACGTGGACGTAGCCGTCGAAATCGAAGTGACTCTTGGGCGACGCCCTATGCGATACTACCTCAGTAGCCTGCCGGATCAGCCCTACCTGGGTTGGCTGGAGGAAACCGCGGCTGATTTTGGCCACTGGTGGGCGGATTGGTCAGGCGAGCAGCCCAGCGCGGCCGCGACATTGCCTGTCCCGCAACCTAGCCCCGACACACGACCGGTCAAAATCCATCGAGTTCCACGCCGCAGTAGACCTTGATGTCGCTTGCCTCCAAAATGCCGACTTGATAGCCTATACCTCCCGTTTCGCGAGATGGGGGGCGAGCCCATGAAGCGAACCAACGAGCCGCGGGCCTAACGCCTGCGCGGACGACCGTGCGTCTGCAACGACCCTGCGACTGACCAACGTCCTAGCCCACCGGAGAAGCATCATGAAGACCACCACGCAACCCTGTCTACGGATGATTGCCCTGATGATCCCAACCCTACTACTAGCAGCCTCATCGGCCGAGGCCCAAGATTCCCATCGCGTGCTCGAACGCAGCGAAGTTGAGGCAAAGTATCTCTGGGCGACTGAGACGATTTACCCCAATGCCGAAGCATGGGAAGCAGCCTTCAAGAAGGTCGAAGCCCAGATCCCCAGCCTCGCCAAAGCAAAGGGCACGCTCGCCCAAGGGCCCAAGGTGCTGCTCGACTTGCTTGCAGCACGCGACCAACTCGAACCCGAACTCGAGAAGGTGTATGTGTATGCCTCGCTCCTTTCCGACCAGGATACGCGCGACGGCAACCACCAAGGAATGAAGTCCCGCGTGCTGAGTATGTTCACCAAGTACAGTCAGGCGATGTCCTGGTTCGAGCCCGAGCTGACGGCTATCCCCTTCGAAACGGTTGAATCCTGGATGCGCGAGTCCGAGGACTTGGCTATGTACCGTCAGCATTTCGACAACATCTTCCGCCAGAAGAAGCACATCCTCTCTGCCCGAGAGGAGGAGTTGCTGGCTATGACCGGTGAAGTTACCCGCGCCCCTGGTGCCGCCTACAACCTGCTGAGTAACGCCGACATCAACTTCCCCAGCATCGACGATGAAGACGGCAAGAGCATCGAGCTGGACGATTCAGCCTTCTATCTGCACATGCGTTCGACCGACCGTCGGGTACGCAAGGATGCCTACAACGCTATCGTGGGCACCTACGCCCAATACCGCAACACAGCCGCTGCCCTACTAAACGGTGCGGTCCAAGGCCACATCTTGACCAAGAAAGCACGCAGCTACGACAGCAGCTTGGCTGCTGCCCTGGATGGCGGGAACATTCCCACGAAGGTCTACAACACCCTAGTCAAAACCATCAACCAGAACCTGCCGCTGCTTCACCGCTACATGGATATTCGCAAGCGGGTGCTGAATCTCGACGACGGCGTGCGGGCCTACGACCTGTTCGCCCCGCTGATCACCGGCCAAACCGTCGAGTACAGCTACGAAGAATCCGTCGATCTGATCCTGACATCCCTGAAGCCGCTGGGCGACGAGTACATCACCGACATGACCACAGGCTTTGGTTCGCGATGGGTCGACGTCTTTCCGACCAAGGGCAAACGAAGCGGGGCCTACTCCAGCGGCACCTACCTAACCCAGCCGTATATCCTCATGAACTTCCACGGCTCCTACGAAGACACATCGACGTTGGCCCACGAGATGGGCCACTCGATGCACTCCCACTTCTCCCGGAAGAATCAGCCCTACGTTTACGGCGATTACGACATCTTCTGTGCCGAGGTGGCATCGACGTGCAACGAAATTATCATGCAGAACTACGTCCTGGATCACACCACCGACCCCAAGAAAAAACTCTACCTACTGGTCGAGTTCCTTGAGGGCATCCGCGGCACAGTGTTCCGCCAAACCATGTTCAGCGAGTTTGAACAGCGCGTCCACGATATGGCTGAAGCCGGCGAGCCACTAACTGCCGACTCCATGGGTGAAGCCTACGGCTCAATCATGAAGAATTACTACGGCCCCAGCTATGTCCACGATGACTTGGTGGATAACTACTGGGCGCGTATCCCACACTTCTACTACAACTTCTATGTGTACAAGTATGCGACCAGCTACTGCGCCTCGAGCAACATCGCCCGTCGAATCATGCAGGGCGACACCGACGCGGTGCCCAACTACCTGAAATTCCTCAAGGCTGGTTCCAGCCAGTACCCGGTAGATCTGCTCAAGTTGGCTGGCGTGGATATGAATAGCCCCACGCCATACAACGATTGCATGAAGCTATTCGAGAATCTGCTGGACCAAACCGAGGAAGTGCTCAAGAAGATCGAAGGATAGATCGCCGCCCGGATTGTTTGCTCGCCCAAATCGGCGGGTATCGATCCGGCCCAACTTTGATTGGCCGCAGACAGCTTAAGGCAGCCCATATAGAACGAATAACACCCCAGACGATTCCTGGGTGATTGTTCTTGCATGAACGATCACCTAGAGAATCGCCATGGGGCGTTTGGTTAGGCGGCATCGCAATACATTCCAGTGAGGAGACTGGCCCGAGGAGCGGAGCAAGCCAGCCGCTAGCCTCGGTCATCAGCGCCCCACTGGCGAAGGCGCAGGGGTGATCGGAACGTTGTTGCCTTGGCAGCGGATAGGCTTAGCAAACACCTATCGCTAGCGCAATGCTCCGCCAACCACGAGACCACTTCTTCCGCCCCATGTGCTCTGGCGTTATATTCTGGGGCATGACTGATTCTGCTGACAGCACTACCGATGTTTGGACCGTCAACCGCCTGCTTCGTTGGACTGGCCAATTCCTGGCCAGCGGTGGCATCGACGATTCGCGGCTCTGTGCCGAAATCCTCCTCTCTCATGTCCTGGGCTGGTCAAAAATCGACCTGTACGCCCGGTTCGAGTACGAGCCCACAGCTGAGGAACGGACCAGTTTTCGAGAACTGGTCAAGAAGGCGGCTGCCCAGCACCCTATTGCCTACCTGGTCGGCCAAAAAGAATTCTACTCCCTCCCGTTCGAGGTGACGCCCGACGTATTGATCCCTCGGCCCGAGACCGAGGCACTCGTCGAACAGGCCATCGAACTGCTGCGCAGGCGTGAGGCGGAACATCCGTGCTTCGTCGATATGGGCACTGGCAGTGGATGCATTGCCGTGGCGATCCTGAGCCAAGTGCCATCTGCCCAGGCAGTAGCGTCGGACATCAGCGCAGCCGCCCTAGCCGTCGCCCAGAGGAACGCCGAACGAAACCAAGTCGATGACCGAATCACGTTTGTCGAAGCTGATCGCTTGAAACTGCCCGATGCGTGTATTCCTGACGGAGGCTTCGAGCTGATCGTGTCCAATCCACCGTACATCGGCGAGAACCAGATGGGCGCCTTGCCCGCCACCGTCAGGCAATACGAACCAGAATCAGCCCTTGTGGCTGGGCCTAATGGCTTGGCCTTTTACACCGCGATTCACGATGCCGCTCCCATGCTGCTCAAGCCTGCTGGGGCTGTTCTACTCGAAATCGGCGCCGGGATGAGCGAAGCTGTTCGCAGGACCATGGAAGAGAGCGGACTTTTCCGCCATGATGGCACTTTCCGCGATGCGGCTGACCTGCATGAGCGGGTGCTGAGGTTCTCGGTGACCACGCCGCCCGCACCAGGGGAAAAATGATCGACGCACAGAACAAGAACAAGGAGGGCTGGGGCTGTGGACCACTTTGAAATTAGCGGAGGCAATCGGCTGCGGGGCAAGATCGCCATCAGCGGCTCCAAGAATGCGGCGCTGCCGATCATGGCTGCCACGATTCTTTGTGATGGAGAAACCGTCCTGAAGAACGTGCCCGATCTTCACGATGTGCGCCAGATGCAGACGCTGCTTCGCCAGTTGGGCGTCAAGAGTGAACGAGCAGAGAACGGCGACCTCCACCTCCGCGCCGAAGACGAGATGAACTGCCACGCGCCCTATGAGTTGGTGAGCAAGATGCGGGCGAGCATCTGCGTACTAGGCCCGCTGCTCGCCAAGAGAAAACGGGCCCAAGTTTCCATGCCTGGCGGCTGTGCCATCGGCGACAGGCCCGTCAATCTACACGTTCAAGGCCTGCGCGACTTGGGGGCGGATTTCGATCTGGTCAACGGTGACATGTTGCTCAGAGCCAAGAAGCTAAAGGGAAGAGAACTATTTCTAGGCGGACCGTTTGGTTCGACGGTCACCGGAACCGCCAACATCATGATGGCCGCTGTGTTCGCCGAGGGCCGCACGGTGATCGAAAGCGCCGCCTGCGAACCGGAAGTCGTCGATCTAGCCGCATACCTCAACGCCTGCGGAGCCAGAATCACAGGGCAAGGCACGCCCCGGATCACCATCGACGGCGTAGCAGGCCTGACGGGTACAGAGCACTGCGTCATCCCCGACCGCATCGAAGCAGGCACCTTCATGATCGCCGCAGCCATCACCAACGGCGAACTCGAACTCACCAACTGCCGACTCGATCACTTGCTAGCTATGGTAGACCGCTTGCGCCACATCGGCGTGGCTGTCGAACGCGGCGATCATGGCATAACAGTGTCTTCAGCCCGACGCCTCGAGCCAGTCGATGTGACCACCCAACCGTTTCCCGGCTTCCCCACCGACTTGCAGGCCCAAACCATGACCTTGCTCTGCCTAGCCGATGGCAACAGCATCATCACCGAAAAGATTTACCCCGACCGCTTCCTCCATGTGGCTGAACTAAACCGCATGGGCGCCCACCTCCGCAAAGAAGGACCAACCGTGATCGTTCAAGGCGTGAAGCGATTGGTCGGCGCCCCAGTAATGGCCTCAGATCTCCGTGCATCAGCTGCGTTGGTGCTGGCTGGCTTGATCGCCAAGGGCACCACCAAGGTACAACGCGTCTACCACATCGACCGAGGTTACGAACAAATCGAGAAGAAGCTGTGCGGCGTCGGGGCAGAAATTCGCAGAATCACCGAGGCGTAGTACGGCCGATGATCGGCTATTCGTTCTTTGGGGAACGCAACAGCGCCGAGGCCCACGATTTCATGGTGCCAAGCTGAGGCATCTCCACTCCGGCAGATTCGAGTCGATGAACCTGAAAGTCTAGGTTGCCGGCGATGTGGCGACGATAGTAGGTCAGATCCCAGAGGCCTACGGTCGTGTCCTCTCCAGCAGTTGCCAAGCTGTTGCTGTCGGGGCTGAAGCAAACGTCGAACACAGCATGGCCTCGGCCTGCGAAGGTGATGAGGCAGCGGCCTGTGTCTGTATCCCACAGGCGGACTTCCCCGTTTCGGCTACTCGAAGCTAGCACCCGATCGTCTGCACTAAAGGATAGCGAGTAGACACTGGCCCGCTGCCCTTCGAACGACCGCAGCAGTTCTCCCGTCGAGGCATCCCAGAGCCGAACGACCCAGTCGTCGCCACCCGAAGCAACCCATCGACCATCGGGGCTGAAGCGGACGGTTCGCTGCCTATCGGGCAGGGACATCAACATTCGGCGCACGGTGAGTTCCGGGAGATCCCAAAGAACGATACGACGCTGTGCATAATCGACCGAAGCGAGCGTCTGGCCATCGGGGCTGAGATCAATGCTCGGAATCCGGACGCTATTGGCTTGGGCGACCTTCGTGCAGCGCTCCGAGGCGACATCCCATAATCGGATCGCGGATTCGTTGTCGCATGAAAGAAGCGACCGCCCGTCCGGGGTAAAGCACACCCGATTCACGGGGGCTTTGTGCCCGGCCAACTTGGCAACCTGCCGCCCTGTCTCAAGGCTCCAGAGAACGATGGTTTTGTCGTAACTGGCCGACGCCAGGAGGGATCCATCGGGGCTAAAATCAACGCAGGAGACCTGATCCTCGTGGCCTAGGAGCGTCTGGATCAGATCGCCGGTCGCAGCGTCCCAAAGCTTCACCGCGTAGCCACCAGGCGCCCGACCCGCCGATGCGAGCATACTGCCATCCGGATGAAAGGACACCGACATCACCGTAGAATCGTGCCCCTTGAGTCGCCGCAGAGCTGCGTTCTGATTGGCTTCCCATATGCGAATCTCTCCACCACCCTCCCCCGAGGCGAGCTGCTTTCCGTCGGCTGATATGCCAAGCGCTCCGACCGCAGCCGCATGTCCGGCAAAAGAGGCGAGCCTACTCAGGGGCTGTAGATCCCATCGATATATTTTCCGATTCCGACCACCCACGAACAGCGATTCTCCATCCGGTGAAAAGCAGCTAGAGATCATACTATCACTCTCGAACTGGAGTCCCAACCATTCGCCGGAAGGAACGTCCAAGAGACGAAACTCGCCATAACAGAGAAGGGTGACCTTGCTTCCATCCTCGCTGAATTCGACGCGGGTCGGCACGTTTGCCAATTCAGTCTTGGTCACCTCTCGTCCAGCCGGAAGATCACGCACGCTCACCGTATTGGATTGGTAAAGCAGAACCAGTGTGTTCCCGGCAGGGCTGAGCCAAGCGTCTAGAAGCGTCACCTCATCGTCGTGGTAGACAATCTCGCGATCCGCAGTTCCCATCGCCTGAATGGCGACTGAGTGTGGACCAGCTACAGTCACCTGCGGCCGACCCCGTCCATCGAATGCAAAGACGCGGCATCGCTCCTCAGGGCCAGCCCGGTGGATCGAAACTTCAGCGGTATTGACATCCCAAACGCACGTCAACGAGGGACTCCATCCCACTAGGGTGTCGCCGCTGGGGCTGAATAAGAGCGAACCGAGCTGAGCGTCCGCCTTGAAAGAGCTGATCAATTCCCCATCGGCCGCCCGCCACAAACAAACCGAGCCGTCGGTAGCCAGCGAAGCTACCTGGGAGTCATCTGGACTAAAACAGATCGCAGACACGCCCGCGTCGTGCGCTTTCCAGGTGTCGAGGCAGGGCTGGCGGGAGTAGAGCTCAGAGAGCGCCCAAGCCGCATCAACTGGACCGGCACCGAATCGTGGATCCCCATGAAGACCATCGCGCTGCGACACGGGGGCCGCCAAGAATTCACGCCAAAGCAGATCCTCAGCCATCGGCGTGTTGCCAGCCAATCCCATCGCCTGGCCTCGCTCGATATTGCTGACATGAAGTTGGTCAGCCAATTGAACTGATCGTTCATTGGCCCGGTTGCGGGCAACGGCAAGGCGGCCCGCCTGCACCGACATGACGATAGCAAACAAGAGCACGAGAAAGACTAATGCTGCCCCAGCCGCAAGAGGAACCTTGTGCCGCCGGGTTGTCTTGCGCAGCACATACCAAGTGCTGTGCCGTTTCGCATCGATCGGTTCGCCGACTCGATATCGCCGAAGATCCTCAGCCAATGCGCCCGCCGATTGGTATCGCCGCTCGGGCTCCTTAGCCAGGGTTTTGAGAACGATGGTCTCGACCTCATTTCCGATGTCGCGGCGATAGGCTGCTGGCGGCTTCGGTTCCACGTCGGCGATCCGCCGGACTGCATCAGATATGGTGCCATCTACTGACACCGGAAGATGCCCGGTAAGCATCTCGTATAGCATGACACCCAGGGCGTATACATCGGTTCGGATGTCGATCAACGAAGGATCGCCAGCAGCCTGCTCCGGCGAGGCGTAGGCCAAAGTGCCCATGAACTCGCCGGCCACTGTCATTTTGGACTGCCCGCCACCCAGTTCGTCCTCCACGCGAGCCAGACCAAAGTCGAGCACATGAGGCTCGCCCGACCCGTCGATCAAGATGTTGCCGGGTTTGAGGTCACGGTGAACAATTCCCCGCTGGTGGGCGTAGTTCACCGCACTGCAAACTTGCTCGAACAAACCAAGCACGCATTCAATCGATGGCTCCGCTGATAAGTCCCCCGGTTCGCCTCCAGCAGGCCTCAAGTAGTGATCGAGCTGTTCACCGTCGATGAGCTGCATGGCGAAGAAGAGCCGCCCATCGCAGGTCACGCCGCTGTCGTGGAGGGTGACGATGTTGGGATGGCGCAGGCTAGCCACGACTTCGATTTCTCTCTCGAACCGTTGAAGCTGTCGGCTCGTAGCAAAGGAGCCATGCAAGAGCATCTTCAACGCAACGGTGCGCTTGGCCCCAAGTTGGACCGCTCTAAAGATGACGCCTTGACCGCCGCGGTGCAGCTCGCCGAGAATTTCATATCCATCAATCGACACAGACGCCGAGGCTGAAGGGGGCGATATGGAAAGAGCCTGAGAGAGCAGACTTCGATCAAGACGGCCCAGCTGTTTCATTAGGGTGTTGTTTTGTAGGATCTGCTCGCTGGCAGCTTGGCAGGTCGGGCACGATTCAAGGTGTGCAAGCATCTTCATATCGGGCACGCGACCCGCGAGGGCTTGCTCTAACTCACCGCAAGATAAGCAATCGGACATGTCGGTGACTCGCAGGGGACGTAACTTCACAACTCCAGCAGAGTTGTTCACTCCACCTCGTAGGCAACTTTGAGGCCCGCCACCAATTCCTTGAGCCTATCTAGGCAATGGTGCTTGGCCATGTAGACCGCCTTCAGGGTTAGGCCCAGATCCTCGGCCACTTTTGAGGGCGACATTTGGTCCACGACCAGCCGCTTGAAAGCCTCTATGGTCTGCGGCTTGAATCGCCCGCCCCGGTCCAACTCACTCATGGCTTCACAGAGGATGGATTGTTCGAGTTCAGCGTCCCAGATTTGGGTTAGACGCGCTTCATCGGGCAATTCAAGCAAGACCGATTCGCCGTGGTATTCGCGCCGCCTAGCCCGCACCCTGTTCAAGTCGGCGATGCGGTATTTGGCGATGCCAATGAGCCAAGACCGAAGCCGACCCCGGGACCGATCATATTTTCCGGCTGAATACTCTTCGAGGAATCGGGTAAGCGTATCCTGGGCAACCTCAGCCGCCTCGCTTTCGCCAAGCCCCAGCCGCCGGGCAAAGGCCACCAGCACGCCGCGGTAGCGGGCATCAAAGCCACGCCACACCGTCTCATTGGACGGATCGCGGAGCCCTTCCAGCATGGCGGTAGTCGTCGTGTTTCTGGCTGTCCCAATCATGGCCCATCCGCCCAATGCAAGTGAATCTCCATGATACCAACACGTTCAGGCCGGTTCCAGAACAGCCCACCCTCCCAGAACAGGCCGAAGCAGGTTTTCGCCGCGGTTTCCGGAAAAACCGACAAGAAACAGAAAAATACCGGACATGCGTGCGGAGTAATGGTGAGGACGCCTTCGGATGGGCGCCAAAGCTTACCTTAGAAGAGGAGTTCGTGATGAACCTGAAATCGAGTACGCCGCTTGTAGGAATCCTGTCCGCTTGCTTGGCAAGTACCACCAGCGCAACGCCATTGACCGGGAGCGGAGATCACCTATCCAACACACCGGTCGGCGAGCCGCCCAATATGATCCGGGAAATATTCAGCGAAAACACGCCCGTCGATTTTGATGGCGGGTGGTCAGCACCCGCACTGCCCGACTGGTGGGGCACCTTCTCTGCCACCGGCCCGCTACCTGTGAGCGGCACTCAAAATGGGACAGCTGTCTACGATTTCTCGAACCTAGCTCTGGGCTATCTCCCTCAAGACACTATGTTCCGCTTCGGCGATGTCGATGGCGTTTCGGGAACCGAGACATTCACCCTCAATGCCTGGGATCTGAACGGCGATCCAATAACGGATGCTTGGCTTGAGCAGCCAATCGGCGCCTGGAACTCCCTGGGGGGAACTGACCCAACGCTGAATCAAATGCCTGGGTGGGCGTTCACCGCGGGTGAGTACTTCATCGACGGCAGCACTGTGGACAACAGCCCCAACCCAGCCGTGGCGTTTATGCTAGAGAGCAACGTGCCGATCGCTGCGCTGACCGTCAACAAGATCAACGCTAACTTCGCTCTAGCGGCACCGGTTCCAGAGCCGTCCACGGGGCTGATTGCCCTCTTGTGTATGAGTGGCCTACCGATCATGAGGCGACGGCGGTAGAGATCGGTCTCGCTCGGATCGAACCGAGCGTCGCCGGCATGACCGCGGGGCGGGGATCGATCAAGGGGCGGTGTTGGATGAAGTGCCGCCCAGCCATGAATTCTCGATAGTTTTCTTCACGAAACAGAAAGATTCCAGATTCCCGAACGGAGTATGGGTGAGGACGCTTTCGTAAGAGCATCCTGGATTGCCCAGACAGCCCCAGCATATTTGCTTAATGGAGACGTAACGATGAAGCGATTTCTTGCCTGTTTACTTGGCGTAGCGATGCTTGCCAGTGTCGCCGAAGCTCAGGTGGTTTGTCTTGCGGACGCAATCGATGGCGATTCCGTTCTTGACATTGATGTCGGGGGCATTGGCGCCATCAACCTCTGGATGAACATCCCTATTGGCCTGAGGATCCAAAGCATGGATGTTGCTCTGCAAGGCTCCGATGGTACAGGCGGGCCGGAGAACTTCCAGGTCATCGGTTTCGTTCCTGCCACCCCTCTGCCCGGTGGAATGCAGCGTACCGGGCGCGGGGCCATCGAAGGAAACCTACCCGGATCAATCAACGACTACATGTATATCGCCGATGACCCCTCCCTCCCAAGTGCCACCAGCGGCTACGAAGGGACCAGCCTTGACATCCTTCTGGACACCATCTGGTTCGAGGGCGTGGAGGCGACGCCCCTGAACTCAGACCTCCTGTCTATCGATTTCGACGGCCAGACACCTCAGTACCACACGGTCGATGCTCTTCCTCCGTTTCCGCCGCCAGGCGGCTGGGAAGTCAACGGGCCGTTCGAGTTCCAGCAAAACACCGACTGCAGCGAGCTCCAGGTGAACATAACGCCAGAGCCGGCTAGCTTGGCTCTGCTGGCATTCGGTAGTTTGGCCGCCCTCCGTCGGCGCCGCGAGTACTCCGTCATTCCCCGAATGGTGGCATGCAAACACCAACCCAAAGAGTCTGGCGCGACAAAGCACTAGTGTATGGTCACACCTCAATATGCGGGTTAGCCATGAGCCGACTCGCTTACGCTCGCGGTACCGATCCGACGCCCTCAAAGCATCAGTACCGCGACCGTTAGGGAGCGGCCCACTCGCAATCCAAAAACAACGTATGACCTTGCAGTAGAGCCTCACGAAGATTGCGCCGTCCCCGAGCCGCAGGATTTATCCTGGGCGGACCTCCGCGCAGGTTGAAACCTGTGGCTCGGAATCGACGTTCCAGCGCCGAAAAGGGGATAATGTCCGGCGAATCGCCTCCCGCCCAAGAATCCTCGATATTTTTCTTCCAAGAACAGAAAGATCCCGGATTCCCGGACGGAGTATGGGTGAAGACGCCTTCGTATGGGCGCCCCAAGATGGCCAGACAGGCCCAAGTCCACTTGCGAACTGGAGAAGTTACGATGAAGCGTGTCCTTACTTGTGTATTGAGTGTAGCGATGCTGGCCAGCGCAGCCAGCGCTCAAGATATGGTTGTTTTTCTTTCTGACAATGCGGATGGCGACAACACGATCGATCTAACGCTCGTCCCAGGCCCGAGCAATCTCGGCGCCATCGATTTATGGATGAACGTGAACGCCAGCACGCGGATTATCGATCTGGACATTCCTCTTAGTGGCTACGATGCCGGGTTCTCAAGCAACAGCGTGAGCTTCGGCGTCGCCGGTTTCATTGATCTCCCTGCACTCCCTGGGTTGATGCAACGGGTGTCCCGCGGCCTGGGCACTAGCAGCATCAGCGACTACCAATATGTCGCCCAAGACCTCAACCTGCCCATCGACGGAAACAGCGGATACCTCGGGACCAGCCTTGACATCTTGCTGGACTCAATCGTCATCGCTGGGACGTCGAGCAACGAGTTTTCCGGTGCGGATAACGTCATCTTCGGCAAAGCATCCCTGGGTCAGGCGCCGGCAGCGACGCTGGCTGTCTTCAGTCCATTTCCGCCGCCCGGCAGTTGGGGGACAATCCCTGGTGTCGTCGGCATGGGCACCGGCACCAGCGTCAATGTGATGCGGGGCGGATTCGGGCCGCTTCTGGTCAACGTAACGCCAGAGCCGGCTAGCTTAGCGCTGCTCGCAATCGGCGGGTTTGCCGCTCTCAGGCGGCGCCGCTAACTCTGGCTTGCGGCTTGATCAATACGAGGTGTCGAGAGAGGCACGACCAGCAGGCAAGGAAGGTAGCAGGCTCGCCGATAGTCTGCGGTTGGAATTCCGAATTAACTCACAAACCAGGCATGTACCAGGAGATATTTCAATGCTGTGCATCAAGAATACTTCGACCGACCGTCTTCAAAACGGAAGCAGACAACGATGTTCATCGTCACACACTCACCGCCGCAACCACAAGAAACAGCCTTCGTGCGCCCACGTGGTTCCGGGCATCCTCCTGGTCGCCGCAATTCTCATGGTGCCTGCGTATTCAGCGAATGTTCAGGCTGAGTGCCTGTTCGGTAACGGGCAGCCGTCTTCGTTTGTAGGAACCACGGTAAACTATCGTAACGGCGTCGATTTTTCTTCGGCGCTCTCCTACGACGATTTCGATGTTCCCTTCTGTGAGCGCTGGACGATCACAAGTATCAGCAAGTTCCACCATTTCACCGGCGATCCCATTGATCCTGAGATTGACGTGGAGTGGGGCTACTACGAATTCAGAAGAAACATCACGCCGGGCGATGGCGGTGTTCTGCTTGCGAGTGGGGTGGTGCCAGTATCCGTGACTCCTCTGGGGACCGCTTTTGAGATCTCGGCCAGCATCCCCGTTGTCATTCTGGACACTGGAAAGTACTGGGCCACCTTGGCGGTACAATTCGGGTCTCAAACCTGTTGCACGGAAGGGGCGACCGGGTTTCGAGCTGGGTCGATGTCTCCGATCAACGGCAGCACTGGCCCCTTTGAAGCCTGTGGCGGACCTTTCGATAACGGCAATGCGTTCCTAAACGCCCAAAGTACGTTTAACAATTTTGTCTGGGTGCCTCGAGATGAGGATTACGCGTTTTCGGTGGACGGATCGAGACAACTTCTCCCACCACCGCCGCCACCCACCATCACTCAGCAGCCAATGGATGAGGAAGTATGCATTGATGATCCGGCGACGTTCTGCGTGACGGCGACGGGGATCGACCCCCTGCTGTATCAGTGGCTCAAGGATGGTGTAGAGATTGCTGGGGGCACCTCATCCTGCCTTGATCTAATGGCGGCTTCTGCATCGGATGTTGGTTCATATTCTTGTGTGGTGACGAATGAATGCAGCAGCGTAGAGTCGGCCTCCACAACGCTTCAGCTCGGCGTAGATTGCCCTCAGGCGTGCTGTGCGGGAGGGGCATGCATATTCTTGAGCGCTGACGACTGCCTCACATTCGGCGGAACCCCTGACGGATTGGGCACAACCTGTAGCACGAGCAACTGTTCGTTAAACGGCGCTTGCTGCCGCCCGGAGGGTACATGCATCGATTCGGTTTCGGGAGATACCTGCACGGCATTTTCAGCATCCTATCAAGGAGACGAAACGTCGTGTGCAGGTATCACTTGCTTCGAGCCTGTGGGTGCATGCTGCAATCCCATGGGAGGATGTCTGGATTTGACCTTCCAAAACTGCCCAACCTCGTTCGATTGGGCTGGGCCCATGACCTCTTGCAGCGACATTCCTGATCCATGCCTGATGCCGATGGTGGCGGATTTCGACTTCGATGGGGACACCGATATCGGCGACCACGCGTTCATGAGTTTTTGCATTGCGGGGCCAAGTGTTCTCAGGCCTGACCACTGCAGACTTGCTGATCTCGACGATAGCTTTACCGTAGACTTGGGCGACTACGCCCTATTGCAACAAGAAATCACGGCCCCATAGCGGGCTGTCGTGATAGGTCCAAGACGACCACGCGATTGTCGAGCAGAACGGCACCAGATCGCTCTGCACAGGTATTCGGAGTCGTCCGCGAATTGGAGCACAGGAATGCCCGGGCAAAACGATGGCACAGTGGCCACCTCGATGACAACGTTTGACATTCGTCGTATTGGAACCGCCCTTGCGAATAAGTAGAATTGGGGTTTGCAGTCGGCGGGGTCGGGCCGAACCCGTCGGAACCATGAAACATCAAGACCGAGGAGCTTATGATCAATCGACGACTCCATGGGGGATTCCTGGCTGCTCTGATCGTCTACGCATGGTGGGCTGTCCCGGCCCATGCGTGTTCGCATACTTGGCTCATCAATGAAGTCTTTTCGAACGCCGACGGCACCATCCAGTTTATAGAGCTTGAGGAACCCACCGGCTCCAACCTCGAGGGGAACCTGTCTGGTCTTTGGTTCTCCACCGACTCGGACCTTTTTGATTTCCGAGACAACCTGACCGGGCCAACCGGCAACCAACACTTCCTGATGGCCACCCAAGGCTTCGCGGATTTGCCCGGTGCCCCGCAGCCCGACTTCATCATCCCGGACAACTTCTTTTCTACCTCGGGCGACACACTAAGCTATTTTCTCTACACCAGCTTCGCCTTTACCAACGGACAACTGCCCACCAATGGATCGACCTCATTGCAGGGTGACGGCAGCACAGCCCTCAACTCGCCGACCAACTTTGCGGGCCAAACCACGACCCTCCAACTGGGGCCGCCACCGATTCCTACGCTTTCGGAGTGGGGCATGGCAGCCCTGGCTGTGATGCTGCTCGGGGCAGGCACCTTGACGCTCAAGAGAAGACGCCACGCAGTTCCCAACTAACTCAGCAACCTGCCATGCACAGGACCGGTTGCATCCGGAATATCTGTGACCTCTAGGCCGGTTGTGACTAGAATGTCTTCCGGTTCATGATCAGGTGCCTGATTGCGCTGGTCTGCGCAATAGGCCGAGGTCAGCCAAGGGAGCAGAGATGGACTTTGACATAGCCCAGGCCTCTCAAATGCTCAGCCGCACGCCTTCGACGCTGCAAGCCATGCTCTTGGGAATCGACGACACCTGTGCCCGCAGCAACTATGGGCCAGACACGTTCAGCCCGTTCGACGTGGTGGGCCACCTCATCCACGGCGAGCGCACCGACTGGATTCCAAGAGCGCGGCACATTCTCGAATTCGGCGAGTCGAAGCCGTTTGAACCGTTCGACCGCTACGCCATGTTTGAAGAGTGCGCTGGCCAATCGCTCGGTGAATTGCTGGCGGTTTTTGAGACGCTTCGACGTGAGAACCTGACTGCGCTGGACGAACTTGGACTGACGGCAGAGCAGCTCACCCTGCGTGGAAGCCATCCGACGCTGGGGCCCGTCACCCTAAAGGCCCTGCTCGCTGCCTGGGTTGTTCACGATTTGAATCACGTCGCTCAGGTGGGTAAAGCAATCTCGTTCCAATACCGCAAGGCCGTTGGACCCTGGCTTCCATTCATGTCCATCTTGAAGCCACCAGATCCGGCGGACTGACCAGGAGTTGACCCGCTTGCACACCCAACGAGCAGCAGCGGCTGTGCTGGGCGCGTAAAAAGAGAAGAAGGCGGTACCGGCACCCGAAGGCTGGCCCACCTCTTCCCAGTTCTTGGGACCCCCCGACAGTTTCCTGACCGGCAGGTACGCCCCTTTCCGCTCCTCGCCTCATGCCACCGTAAAGTGTTGGCAGGGAGGCAAACCGCTTCCTCCTCCGGAACCCCGACCAGCCTAGGCTGACCGGCAGCACCGCCTTCAGGCCTGAACCGCAAACGATCATCAACAAAGTGGATTTGACGACCGAAGCACTACGTTGGACCCTCGATCTAGTGACGTGTGAGCAATCGTTTGGTCGCCCAGGACAACCAGATCCAGATCCCCTCAGACCACTGCTTCTTACACTGCACACTATAAGCACCGGCAAAAAAACCGCAAGCTCAAAAATCGCCAGGATTCCCAAAACCTCCGCATCCACCCCCGTATGGGCTGGAAACGACAGGCTGGGCAAACTGTAAAGTCGATTAGCGCAAGAACTTACTGCTTCTGTGCCGCAATAAAATGGACCGCCTATCCGTCCGAAGGATGCTCAATAATCGTTCGTGACTATTCGCAGGGTCTGCGAAGGTGAAGGAATAGTTCGACGGCTGGCGTGCGCTGCCTGGAGGCTTGCCCTGTCGGTGACGGAGGGCTATCGATCGAACAATTGCAACTGATGCCCCGCCTCGGGGATGTTGGTCGTGGGCTGCGATGAGGATGACAAACTGCCCAGGGGCTGAATGCTGTTACTGAGCGCAGCTTCGAGCTATCGGACGCCGGGCTGAAGCTACGAACGCTTCGACATCGCGGATGTCCCATTCACTTCGAGCGACGAACCTGTTCTGGTCATCGCGGATGATCGCGCCATGCCGACCAACCAGTGTCCTAGCGGCGAAGCGGTCGCACATCGACTCCTTCTGCCGAACATTCCGGCCGGCCCTCTTCACCAGCAAATGATAACATTCGTGAAGAAAAACCATCAGCACCAACTGGTAGGCATCCATCAGTTCAATGGTGTAGATCGGTTTCCACCAGCGGCGGCCGTTGGATTGCGTTCGGGCCAAGTGCGTGCCCATGCGATAAGGGTAAGTCAGATGCTGCCCCAGATTGACGAAGAGTCGGGCGTCGGCGTAGTAGCAACTACCCGAATAATCTGCCCCCCGGCTATAACGAATCCGAACCACGGCGCCATCCAGTCGCCAGCCAGCGACGGCATCGAGGCACATGCACCCAAGACGAGAATCATCCAGATCGGTTGTGTTGTGGAATGCTGCGATACCGCTCCGTCGGCACATCGGGACTACCAAGCCTTCCTGGCTCTGGCTGGCCTAGACAATCCTAGGCAGGCCTAAGGGCGCGGATGATAAAGTCGGTGGACCTCTTTTAGCCTCGCCTCATCGACGTGCAGGTAGACTTGTGTCGTGCCCACGTCGGCGTGGCCCAACAACTCCTGCACGATACGCAGATCTGCGCCCCCAGCCAACAAGTGCGTCGCAAAACAATGGCGGAGCGTATGGGGTGACACCTTGCCGTTCAAACCGGCGTGCGATGCATACTTGCGAACCAATCGCCACATGTTGGTTCGATCAAGACGCCGGCCCGTCCTGGACAAGAAGAGGGCGCCTTTGCTGTGCGGGCCAGAGAGAGTAGGCCGAAGTTGACCCAAATATTGGTCAACGGCGCCGAGGGCAGCCCGCCCTATGGGAATAATCCGCTCCTTGCTGCCTTTGCCCAGACAGCGGAGGTAACCAACCTTCAAGTTTACCTGGGCGCAGTCAAGCCCGACAGCCTCGCTGACCCGCATCCCGGTGGCATAGAGCAATTCAAGCAAAGCCCGATCGCGCAGATACAGATCATCGGCTGGATCAGGCGAAGCTAGCAGTGCTTCGACTTCTGGCTGATGAATTGTGTTGGGGATGGTCTTCCACTTCTTGGGCAATTCCAACAAGGTCGCAAGATCGCGCTTCAACTGGCCTTCAGATCGAAGGAAACGGAGGAAGACCCGAATCGCCGCAACCCGCCGGGCGATTGAGGCAACAACCAACCCCCGAAGCTGAAGATTCATCACATGCTGCTGGACTTCCTGGATAGTCAACTCGGCGATGCCCTGCTCGGAGCTGACCACATCTTCCCAGAATTCGCAGAGGTCCTTCTGGTAGGCCACGATGGTGCTGCCAGCCAAACCGCATTCGACGAAGAGGTAGTCCAAGAAGCGCTTGACTGTTGGCGGTGGAATCTTCGCAGGTTGTCTCTGCTTATGAAGACTCTTGATGAGCGTGGCTTGGCTCATGTCAGCCCTCCATTCACTATCGATAACCCGCACGAGTCCACATGGCCTGCTGCAATCGAGTCGCCTAGAGAGAGGGCCTTCCCTCTAGCTCGTCCAACTTCAGTAAACTCATGCCCATTCAAGGCCGGAAGACTACCATCGGCTTGTGTTGAAGAAGTTGGTTGAACTACAACCAGCAGCGAAATCCGTTTCACCCGTATTCTCCAATTCTATGACGCAGTGCCGACCGCAGCCCCAAGAGAATGCACAGCAATCTCCGACTGGCCCCATTGTACTGGGCGCTTGCATGCGCGGTCAACAAACACCATCGTCCGAATTGGTTCAATCGTTATACCTAAAACGCAAGCGGATACGATCTGCAAGTTCTTGGGGGCTGGGTCTAGAAGATGCATGAATGAACAAGCCGGGACAGCGGTTGGCCTTGCGAAGGAAATGGCTGACAAGCCAAATGTGTTCACTACGGTGAAGGCCGCTCAGATCGGCAGGTGTCGTAGCTTGCTGGTTCATCTTATCGGTCCAAGAGTTTACGGCTTCATCGACGTCGCGCAGCGACTGAGATTCTCCAACGAAAACGAGCCCCTGATCAATAAAGAACGGCTTGACCCGCTTTACCCCCTTTCCGCGCTGAATGACAAGATAGCGAAAATGGTGGGGTGTTTGCTGCATTTTAGATTTTGGGTCCAAGATTGATCGCATCCTCCCCAATATCCGGCGTATGTGGGCAGCCCTTTCAAACTCCAGCGACTTCGACGATGCCCGCATGATCTCTTCAATAAGTGCCAACTGTGTGGCACTGGATTCGACGGCCAAGTTAATCGATGCGCTGATCATGGAACGGTAGTTGGGCATCGAGATCGAACCATCGCACGGCGCAGGGCACCTACCCATCTCCTTATACGCACAAGCTTGGCCAATAGGTGCGAGCTTGAGCACATCGTGGTAGCGGCACAGGTCAAAGAGATCCTCCAGGGCATCAATGAATCGGCCACAACTTCTTCGATCGTTGAAAGGTCCCACATCGACGGTGCCTGAGTTGAAGGCAAACCGATCTGCAAACCAGCGTGGATGTTCCGCTTCGGGGTCGCACCGTGCAAACCAGGCGGGTCCAAAGGCGAGTTCCTTCTGATAGTTCTTCGGATACAACACCCGGGCGATGCCCAGATAGGCGAGGGCTGACTCGAATTGCGAGTATGTCGGCGTCCACCACACCTGGCCAGCAACGGCCCGAAGATTCGTTCTTGGTCGAGTAGCTGCTTCCTCACTCGGCAAGAGCCGCCGAGCCAGTGCCCGACGCAAGTCCTGGGCAGAGAACGAGAGAATCAGCTGGCCCTGCCGGTCGAGCAGGGCGCAGACACCTCCGCCGCCGGGTAGCTTCCGTAGGTCCAACGGCAGCTCGCTCGCCGGCAATTCGCGGTGATTCTCAAACAGGTCAGCCCATTGCACACTGCCTAGTGTATGGAGTGGATTGCTGGTTGGCGATACCATCTGTTGCAGTTGCGACGCTTACACACAAACCCAATTGCCTGAGAGGACGCGATCCGCCTGCCCGCACTCATCCACCAATGGAAACAACTACAAGCCACAATGATCGACCTCCATCCTCGGTAAGCCCTCGAAGAAAATGGGGGTTTCGATTGGCGGCCTTACTTCTCTCGGTCTTGATGGCCCTCCTCCTCTGCGAATTGGCGGTGCGCTGGTTCGACGTCGGTCCAAGGCTTGGCCAGATCGTAGCCGCCAACTACAAGTTTTCGGAAAACCCGATCCTCCGTTATGAGTTTCGCCCAGGACGGACCCACCTCAAGGTACGAATTAATGCCGACGGTATGCGCGATCGCGACTATCCAGTTGCCAAACCACCCAACACCTATCGCATTGCCTGCATCGGTGATTCGATCTGCGCCGGCTTTACGCTTGCCCAAGAAAATACTTTCTCGACCCGACTCGAAGCCATGCTCAATACCCACTACACAGATGCCGGCCAACGTTTTGAGGTGCTCAATTTCGGAGTGACGGGATACAATATCACCCAAGCCGTCGAAAACCTGCGCGTCAAGGCGTCGAAATATCAACCCGACCTGGTCTTGTACCTGTACTGCATCAATGATCCCGAAGATTACAGCTACGAGTTTTCCATAGTGGATGCCCGCCGATCAAGAGCGGAGCGGACATACTTCGACCGCCTCTCGCGAGGGCAAAGATGGTTCGGTGCCCATTCTCGCCTCTATGCCTTGATGCGATATCAGCTGGAAGCTGATACCGCCACCGGCCAGAAGAGGCCAGCCGTCGAGAAGGACCCGCAATTCTTGCGACTTCGCAAGAACACCCACAGTGAGTACTACACAGCTATTCACACATCTCCAGTGGGACAGTCGCGACTACGAGACGGCTTCACCAAGCTCTCTTCCTTGGCAAAGGAGGCAGACATCCCCGCCTATGTCGTACTCACCCCTCTTTTGCGGGACTTGGACAACTATCCGCTGCGAAATATCCAGGAACTAGTCGGCGCTGAGGCCAAGCAGCATTCCATCAGCTCAATCGATCTGTTGCCGACCTTTGAGTTGCTCGCCAGTTCCATCGACGAACCACTTACCGGAGACGACCTACACCCAAGCGCAACAGCTACGTCTATGGCGGCTGTGGCTGTGCTGGAAGTTCTGTTGAAGCAGGAAGAGGAACTGCAAGGGTATTCGGGCATAGAGGCCATCGCCGAGGGCGAACTCCCCGAATTTCGATGGGCACAACTCTTGCAGGGTGCAAAGGATCGACCTACCGGTAAAATTGCGCAATAATTGCGGTCCTCCCTGCATTCCGCTAGGTAACGCCTGGGAAAAACCACAGAAAGAGTTCTTGCACCGGCCCTGAAGGGCGACACATGAATCGGTGTAATGGTGAGCGCGTCAAGCGAATGTCAACCAAAAGCAGGAAGCTGATTTGGAATACCGTGCGGATCGCAGTCTGCGCGGTTGCCCTTGGCTGGGTACTGCTGGGCGTGACATGGCATGACTATGTGCAACTCAATGACGGACGTCGCCCTCGCTTGATCCTGGAAGAAGGGGATTCGGTCACCATCCAGACCGACCAAGGCAGCGAGCAGATATCTTTGAGCCGAATCGCAGTCAACGACCTGGGGCAAGCCCGAATCACCTACGGCTTGGTGAGGGTCGTCCGCCAGAGCGATGCCAAGCTACTCGTCTTATGCTTGGTCGTATTTTGCCCAGTACCTTTTCTTCAATCGCTTCGTTTTCTTTGGCTTCTCCGGGCGCAAGAAATCCACATCTCTTATTGGGAGAGCGTAAAACTGAGCTTTGCGGGGAACTTCCTCAACTTCGTCGCCCCCGGGACCACTGGCGGCGACGTTATCAAGGCCTACTACATCACCCTGCACACGCACCAAAAAACCGAGGCGGTCACTACGGTATTCCTGGATCGAATTGCCGGCTTAGCCGGCATCCTGGGCCTGGTTTCCATCGTAATTTTTGCGACCACCGGCGACGCGGAGCTGCGCGGCATTGGCTATATCGTTTTGGCGATGCTCTTAGCCTTGGGTTTGGGCTGCTTGCTGCTGCTATCGGAGGGGCTGCGACGGTGGGTGGCCTCGCGCCGGTTGGCTACGCGGGTCATGGCCTTGGCTGGGCGAGAGCAGGCGTTGCCCGCAGACAGCGCGCCGAGCACCTCGAAACATCGCCTCAAGATCCTGGCGGGGACCATCATCCGGCAAGCACAGCGGGCAGACCAGGCGACGCAGCGACTCTTGAAGCACCGCAAGATGGTGCTGGGCGCCCTGGCAGCGACGCTGGTTCTGCAGTTCTTTGCGGTCAGCGCCTTCGTGTTGATCTGTCGGGCGGTCGGTATGAACTTTACCGATTACCCGGCTGGGGACTACTACGCGGTCACCGCAACTGGAAACATCGTGGCAGCCATCCCCATCTCCCCGCAGGGGCTTGGGACGACTGAGGCTGTGTTCAAACATTTTCTTGAGGGCAGCCATGCGAATCTATCACAGGTCTTATGCATGGCTATGGGTATCCGCCTGATGCAATTGAGCTGGGCCTTGCCTGGGATTCTGGTCACGATGACGGGGGCGTACACGCCCAAGATGGACTCCCCTGAATCCCAAGACAGCCAAGCCTAAATCCCTGGCCATCACTGGCCAAGCTTGTGATATGTTGTCGCTGTTCATTTTCTTGGCAATTGCGGTCTTGAATCCATAGCGATCCGGTTTATCCTTCATTCATCGGCGCAAGCGACGGCAGCTTGGCGAAGAAGTTGTCGTCTCGAATCGACTATCAAGCCCTTCCACCGACCCGCAAGGAGGCGAACCCGTGGCCCGACGGCGCAGAAACGCTCCCAATCCGTTTACCATATTCCTGGTGCTAGCCGTTGTCTGTTCGGGCGGCTATTGGTTCCTGGGCATCGAAGACGATCCAGCCGCCAAGCCGGCAGAACAAGCGGCTGTGCCGTTGACGTCAGATCGTCCGGAGTCTACTCCGCTGGATGGCGGTCCCAACGGCGACCTGCCCGAACGCGGAGAAAGTCCGGATTCAAACCCCGCCCAATCGGCTGAGGAGCTGGGTCGGGCTAGGGCGCTGGTTGCGTCAGGAAGAAAGGCCCTAGGTGCCGGCGAATTGGTTACCGCCCGAGCCCAGCTTAGTGAAGCGCTCCGCTACAACCTGCCGCTCCAAGAAACCGTATCCCTACGGGCAGATCTGAGTCGGTTGGGTCGTCAGACCATCTTCTCGAACACCATCCTGAAGGACGACCCCTTCACCGAAGCCTATCTGGTCCAGTCGGGCGATACGCTAGGCAAGATCGCCAAGAAATTCAGCATCACCGAGAACTTTATCGCCGAGATCAACGGGCTAGCCAACAAGAACATCATCCGCGTGGGACAGCGTCTCAAGGTCGTTCGGGGGCCTTTCCATGCCGTTGTATCCAGGGCGAACTTCACCATGGACATCTACCTCGACCAGACCTTCGTACAGCGATTCCCTGTGGGTCTGGGGGCTGAAGGCAGCACGCCGTCCGGCAAATGGAAGATCACCAACAAGCTGGAGAACCCAACCTACTATCCTCCACGCGGCGGGCAGATCGTCGCAGCCGATGACCCGGAGAACCCGCTCGGCGAACGCTGGATTGGTTTGGAAGGAATATCCGGCGACGCGGTCGGCCAATTACGCTACGGCGTGCATGGCACGATTGATCCAGACAGCATCGGAAAGAACGTCTCGCTAGGCTGTGTTCGACTGCACAACCAAGACGTTGAGCAGTTGTATACACTGCTTGTAGTAGCCAAATCAACCGTAACCATTCGCTGAGGTGATGTCGGGCCGCACTTGTCGAATGCAGCCCTAGTCTTCGTTGGCGTCTTGGTATTCCTCTAGCCAGGCCATCTGAATAGCCTCCAGCTTGGCTTCGTTCGAACTGGCTGAATCGTCCTTGAATTCAGGCAAGGCGCACACCCAGGAATGCAAGTCGGTGAATCGGACCGTGAGCGGATCCAGCTCGGGGTACTTCTCTTGCAGTAGGATGCCGATGTCTTCGCTGTCGATCCACTTCAATTCGTGCGGCATGGGATGATCTCTCTTTACGCGGACTTAGAGATTGTTTCAATTCCCTCTGTGGCACCGGCTTCTAGCCGGTGGGCGTGCTGTAGGATGCAGATTCTTTGGGTATTGAAACAGTCTCTTAGTGCTCCGGCTCTTTGGCGAGGTTGCGATTCCACTCGGGCACCTCGACCACCAGATCACAGCTGCCATCGGGGACCGCTTGGCAAGCGAGACGGCTCGTCGGCTTGATCGAGGGTGCATTCTCCAACTGATCATCTTCCTCTTCGGAGGCTTCGCTCAGACTATCGAATCCTTCTTTGACCACCACATGGCAGGTCGAGCAAGCACAGACACCGCCGCAGGCATGGTCGATTCCGATAGCGACCTTGCGAGAAATATCCAGCAGGCTGCCCGGCAATCCCTCGTGATCGTAAGGAAATTCCTTGGGATCCACGTCAATGGTCACGTCCATCGGCATAAAGGTGACCTTGAACGGCTTGGTCGCCGGCTTAGCTGCCTGCGTCTTCAGGTAAGGATTATCACCACCCATTTGACTACTCCACTAGCGGATGCAGGCCAAGAATCGGATACTCGATCCTGGCCCATCCATCGACTCATGACTAAAATATTCTTCTACAGTATAGGTGCAACTCCTCAAAATTCCCGGCCAATCAGGCGCAAGATCGCGACTCATGATTCGCCCTGGCGCAGCGTCGACGACATGGCTGCGTTGGCTAGGGGGATGGTCATCCGGTTAAACTTCTCGAGCTGCCGGTAGATCAAATCCGCATCTTGCGAGCTGTTAGCCAATTCACGGAGCGCTTTCAACGCCTCCTCCAACCGATGGAGCTCATCTGCCGCCAGTTGGTCTCCGTGCTTGTCGATGACCTGCACGGCTTTGGCGGTGTCGAACAAGACCTGATTCCTCAAGTCGATCAGCCGGTGGGCGATCATGTCCTCCCGGGCGAAGATGATGCTATCTTGCTCCATCTTCTTGACCTCGTCGCGCGTCAAGCCATGGGCAGGAACGACTTGGATGCCGGCTTTAGCGCCGCTGCGCTGCTCTAGCGCCTGAACGTTCAAGATGCCGTTCTGATCGATCAGGAAGGTGACATCGATCTTAGGCAAGCCCGCGGGCATCGGCGGAACGCCGATCAATTCAAAAGTCCCCAATGAGCGACAATCCTGGGCTAGCTCGCGTTCACCTTGAAGCACGTTGATCTTCACTGCGGTTTGGCCATCCTGAAATGTGGTGAACATTTCGGTCACCTGGCAGGGAACTTTTGTGTTGGCCCGGATCAACTTGCCCATCGCTCCACCCAGCGTTTCGATCCCTAGCGAGAGGGGCGTTACATCCAGCAGCAGGGTGTCCCGCCGAACGCCGGCCAAGACAGATGCCTGCACAGCCGCTCCCATGGCTACTACTTGCTCAGGATTCAAGGCGGTATAGGGACGACTCCCAAACAACTCGCCAACGCGCTGACGCACATAGGGCACCCGGGTTGATCCGCCGACCATGATCACACTATCGATATCTTCAGGTTTCAACCGGGCAGCCCGAAGCGCTTGGCCGCACGATTCGAGGGTTCGTTCCACCTGCGGTTTGATCATCTGCTCGAATTCCGCCTGCTCGATCACCCGCTCGTATTGACGTCCTTGGCCCAGATCGATTTGCAGCAGTTTCTGTGGTTCGTTCGATAACCCAACCTTGACTGCCTCAGCAAACAACCGCAATGCCTGCCGCGTGGCAGGGGCGCGTATCTCTACCCCAAACTGCTTGCTCACCTCACGGACAGCCAAGTCCATGATGCACATGTCGAAGTCGTCGCCGCCTAGATGCGTGTCGCCGTGTGTAGCGACCACCTCGAACACGCCATCTTGCAGCTTGAGAATCGAAACGTCGAAGGTACCGCCACCAAGATCATAAATGGCGATGGTAGCTGCCTCTTTGCGATCCAATCCATAGGCCAGCGCGGCTGCGGTCGGTTCATTGACGATCCGCACAACCTCCAGCCCGGCGATCTGGCCCGCATCCCGCGTCGCCTGGCGCTGGGCATCGTCGAAGTAGGCTGGCACGGTGATGACCGCTTTGGTCACCTCTTGGCCAAAATGTTTCTCTGCTCGGCGCTTCAACTCTCCCAAGACCAGTGCAGAAATATGAGGGGGGGCGTACTGCTTGCTGCCAACGTTGATCACGGCCAAGTCCTGGCCCTCGACGTCCGACTCGCGCCGCTCGACCGCATACGCCAACTTGGAAGCCTCGTCCTCAACATCTGAGAACCCCTTGCCCATCAACCGTTTGACCGAATACACGGTGGTCAAGGGATACTCCACCGCATGGTCGCGGGCTTTGGCACCCACCGTCACTTGACCTGTGTTCAAGTCGAAGGAAACTACCGACGGCATCACCCCGGCGTCATCGACATCCGCATCAACCAGCAGGCGCGGGCCTTTCTCGTCGGCGTGGGCGACGAGAGAATTCGTCGTGCCCAGGTCGATTCCGATGATGATGGGGATGGAAGCGTCCTTAGTCATTCAGCCCAAATGCATTCATTCAACCTGCCGGCAAGTCGGCTAGGAGGTTATCAAAGTACTTGACCGAGTTGATGAGCTGCCGAAGCTGAACCTGTGTCGCTTCAGCGCCATCGTCCAGCTTCTCAGCCGCGTCACCAATTGCAGCCAGCAGCGCATTACGGCGCCGATCCACCGCTTCCTTGATACTTGCAAGCACTACTGGATCAGGACTGCTCTCTTCAAGCTGCTCGCGCAGTTCCATCGCATCCATGAGCACGTCCTGGGGCACGCTGCGATCTTGGGAGGCGCTCGTGCCGCCACTCAACTCCAATAGATAGCCGGCCCGCATGACCGGGTCTATTAGGACGCGCAAGGCTTCATTCAGCTCGGCTGACAGGTGAACCGAAAGATCCTTCATGTCGTCCGATGCTGCCCCGAAGAAGTCCGGGTGAACATTGCGGCTGATGGACAAGAACTTGTGTCTCAACTCGCCCACGTCAATTCGGTACCGCCGCGGGATTTGAAACAAGGAAAAGTAATCCATGTCCATCGACAGCGGGTAAAGCTTATGGCATCCCGTGCAGACAATCGGCGTTTCCAGCTCGCACCGGCAATCGAGACACTTCACAGGAACTGAAATATCTTGTGAACTCATTTGGGCTACGCTTCTCAGGGCCGTGCTGTCCAAGGCGACAAAAAATGGGCGCCGAAGCGCCCATCAATACCATTTGTTGCCGCCCCAGTAAATGAGGGTTTACGCGGAGAAGCTTGATCCGCACCCGCATTGGCCTGTGGCCATGGGAATGTCAAATACGAAGCCGCTACCCATGGTGGTGGTCTTGAAATCGACCTTCGCACCGTCCAGATAGATATGGCTCTTTGTATCACACACCACCGATACGCCATGATGCTCGAACACCTCGTCGTTATCAGTTTTGGTCTCGGTCAAGTCGAGCGTCTGCTTGAAACCGCTGCATCCGCCGCCGGTAACGCCAACCCGTAGGAACATCTCCTTGGTTGCCGTAGCAGTTGAGGCCCCTTCGTCGTCAGGCTGGTTTTGCTGGTGCTGTTCGACAATCTTGAGCACCTCTTTGGCCGCAGCTTCAGTCAAGCTAATCATTTTCTACACGCTCCATTTTGTTCTAGGATTCGCAAGCCCAAGACAGCTGGCGAATCATCCATTGGACCTCAATACCGACCCAACAGGGCGCAACTAGGATGCCTCAACTTTGGCGTCCCGCTTAGCTGTGACGTCGGCGACCGCGGCGCGGATGGCATCCTCAGCCAACACGCTACAGTGGATCTTCACCGGCGGCAAAGCCAGTTCCTTGACAATGTCAGTATTCTTGATTTCCAGGGCTTCGTCCAGCTTGCGGCCTTTGATCCATTCGGTCGCTAGTGAACTGCTGGCAATGGCGCTGCCGCAACCAAACGTCTTGAACTTGGCATCGACGATGTTGTTGGCGTCGTCAACCTGGATCTGCAGCTTCATCACGTCGCCGCATTCAGGAGCGCCCACAATTCCCGTGCCGACATTCACTGCGGCTTTGTCCAACGAACCCACGTTCCGCGGGTGTTCAAAATGATCCACTACTTTGTTGCTATATGCCACAATAAGACTCCTATCATTATTCTAGGCAACGATCTGGAAAAACTCCAAACACCGCCTGAAATGCAAACTCAATGTGCTGCCCAAACCACCTTAGATAGGTCGATGCCTTCCTTGGCCATCTCGTACAGCGGGCTCATTTCACGCAGCTTGTTGACCGTCTCTACCATCTTATCCACAGTAAAATCGATGTCTTCCTGGGTTGTGAACCGCCCCATAGAGAAACGGATCGAACTATGGGCTAGGTCATCCCCAAGCCCCAGCGCCTTAAGCACATAGCTCGGCTCTAGCGAGGCGCTGGTGCATGCACTGCCGCTGCTGACCGCCACCGTGCTGATGCCCATCATCAACGACTCGCCTTCGACGTACAGGAAGCTGACGTTGAGGATATTAGGAAGGCATTGATCAGGATCACCATTGCGGAAGATCTCATCTAGGTTACTACTTAGCCCCTTCCACATCCGATCCCGCAACCCTGAGAGTCGTTTCGATTCCGTATCCATCTCCCGGAGGGCAATCTCAGCCGCAGCGCCTAGGCCTACAATGCCTGGGACGTTCAACGTGCCTGAGCGCATGCCACGTTCGTGTCCGCCACCATGAAGCACCGGCTCACAGCGAACCCGAGGCCTTTTCCGCCTGACATACAAGGCGCCGACACCCTTTGGGCCGTAGACCTTGTGGGCCGATAGACTGAACAGGTCGATCCCCATGGCTTCGACATCTACCGGAATCTTTCCAAAGGCCTGCGTACCATCGGTATGGAAGAGAACGCCCTTCTCTTTGCAGACCTTGCCAATCTCCGCCATGGGCTGAATCGTGCCGGTCTCGTTGTTGGCGAACATGATGGACACAAGAATGGTGTCGTCGCAAATCGCTTCTCTGACCTGCTCCGCGCTAACCAAACCAGCCTTGGTCACCGGAAGAAATGTCACCCGGTAGCCCTCTTGCTCCAAGTACTTGCAGGGGTCGATCACCGCTTTGTGTTCGGTTTCCTGGGCAATAATGTGCTTGCCCTTCTCGCCGTACATCCGAGCAACGCCCTTGATGGCGATGTTGTTGCTTTCGGTAGAGCCGCTGGTCCAGATGACCTCCTTGGGAGAGCATCCCAACACCTTGGCCACTTGGTTGCGGGCAGTGTCTACTGCTTCTTCAGCCCGCCATCCATAACTGTGGTTGCGGCTGGCTGCATTGCCAAACTCCTCGCGGAGGTAGGGCAACATCTCGTCGAGTACGCGTGGATCCACCGGTGTGGTGGCTGCGTTATCCAGATACACTTGTCTCATTGTTGTTGTTCCTGACGCATTCTTCGGTACATTGGGTTAGCGGGGTTTGGCCAGGCTCGGGGCCGATCACGTCCGCCAGAGACAACCCAGCCAATAAACCCTCCAAGCGGTGTTGGAGGCGGATTAGCGGTCCTTGTATGGGACAGTGGTTCACAATTTCACATCGATTCTCGCTGGCTTCATCGGCGCACTGAACAAGGTGAATTTCCCCTTCCATCGCCCGGATCAGATCCCCCAAGATAATCTTGCCAGGGTCGGCCACCAGGCTATATCCGCCACGTGCGCCCCTTGTGCTCTCGATGAGGCCAATCTTGGCCAACCTCTTGAGCACGTTCATCAGCACCGGAAGCGGCAGCTGATAGGCGTCGCTAATTTCGCGTGCACTGCATAGGCCGCCTGCCGGCCGAGAGAGGTGCGATAGCGAAAGAAGGGCATATTCCGTCTTTTTTGTCAGCGAAAGCATAGTCTTTAGCGCACGCAAAGCCCGCGCCCTGTTCCTCGGTAAAGATATAGCACCAAGTTGGTACTATTTCAAGGGTTTTCCTACTAAACTCCAACTGAGGGTTGTCCAGCTTTGACGGGCCGACGCACGCTGATAAGCTCTGAACATGCCCCCCAGGGCAAAACAGTAGTATATCGGTACCAGATGCCACTCTCAAGGAAACAAATATGACTACGTCGCCAACACTCGCTGATGCCCAGGCATCTCGCTCAGCCCGATTCGCCGAATATGCCGGAGCTCAAACGCCGCTCCATTTCGGCTCGCCGGTTGAGGAATATGCTGCCATTCAGTCTGGGGTGGGATTGTGCGACCGTTCTTATCGGGCGACCATCGAGCTTAGAGGGGATGACCGTAAATCCTGGCTTCATAATTTGACGACAAACCATGTCAGCGAGGTTCCCGCTGGCCAAGCCCGATACATGTTCGTTTGCAACGTGAAGGGCCGCGTTCTCTTTGACCTGGTTGCCCTGATTCGCGAGGACACCATCCTGCTGGACCTCGACCGCCGGCATGTAGAGACGGCGCTTGGCCACCTCGATAGGTATCACATTTCAGAAGATGTTCATCTGGCTGACCATTCGCAGGATTGGTCGCGGCTCGCCTTGATGGGTCGAGGAGATCACGAACTCCTGGAAGGCGACGGGCATGGGCCTGAGTTGGCCTTTCGGGCGACCGTCATCGGTGGGACGGAGGTGCTGGCTTTGCGGCATGATTTCGGCGGCCTTCCGGGCCTCGAGCTGTTCGTGCCGGCCCCAACTGCCGGCGCGGTGTGGTCTGCGCTCTGCGATGAAGGCTTCAGGCCGGCCGGGTTGGAGGCGATTCAAATGGGTCGCATTGAGGCGGGCATGCCTTGGCCTGTTGAGGATATTGATGAGCAGGTATTGCCGGCTGAGACCAACCTGATGGACCGGGCGGTCTCGTTCACCAAGGGCTGCTACCTGGGCCAAGAGGTGGTCGAACGCATGCGGGCACATGGCTCGCTTGCCCGCAAATTTGTTGGATTGCAGGCAACCTCGACCGGCTCGATGGCGGCTGGGGCAACTTTGGAGGTTGACAGAAAGCAGGTAGGTCGGGTTACCTCAGCCTGCGTCTCGGCGGCGATGGAGGGGACTATCGCCCTGGGTTACCTCAAGGTTGCCCATGCCAAGCCCGATACGGCGATCTTGGCCAAGATGGAGGACGGCGAAACAGAGGTGATCGTCACGGAATTGCCGTTCCGCCCAGCCAACTAAGCCTCTACGTCGAAGCAGCCCTTCTTCTGACAGTTTGGCATGTCCGGGCCTTGTTGCTAGGCTGGCGCCCTATGAAGGTTGGCACCAATCCTCGACAGCAGCATGCAAACCCTGCCCAATTGGTTCTGATTGGCTTGGTCATTCTGGCTGGCATGGGTTTCGGTTGTTTGCCTGCGCCGCACATGGAGTTAGCCACGAAACTGGAGCCTGCTCCTTCTAAGGGAGTGTGGTGGGTAGCCATCGACGAACCGGCCGTCAACGGCCCGATCGTGGGGGTCGAGCAATACATCTCCCCGTCACAAACTCGCCAATGGCTAATCGACAACCGGGGCGTTCGTTTCTTCGATTACGATGGGAAGACTGTCTCAAACTCGAGTGCGCCGCTCAGCACGGTGGCATTGGACGGTGATTTTGACGTTGTTCCCTCGTTGGTGCGTTCTCAGTTTGGACATCCGCAGCCATCGGCTTGGCCTGGGCCTCGTCTTCCCCAGGAAGAGGTCGATCAGATGCAGTGTTCCGCCGACCTGGTCGCCCTGCTCTCACAGCATTGGGCTGACTCCCAGACCATGCCGCCGCGAAGCTTGGCTGGGCACACTATTTCCAACGCCATGGAATTCGCAAAGTTTACCATCTCAGATCTGATGAAATCAGGGATGTAGCCACTCAGGCAAGGTTTGCCAAGCTTCAAATCTGCCCAATTCCGCCCTGCTGGCTGCTGTCGCGGGATTGGGCTATTCTAAATCGCGGGACACGACACGACCGTATCCATAAAGCGAGCGCGAGGAGATTCCTGGATGACTTCTAATCAGGCCGGGCCTGTAGACGGCTCATTGTTACCGAACGGATCAAGCGGCGAATGGTTTGGCCATCCCAAGGGCTTGTTCGTACTCTTCTTCGCTGAAATGTGGGAACGGTTCAGCTACTACGGCATGCGCGGGCTGCTGATTCTCTACATGGTCGATTCCCTGAAGTATGCGGATGGTCGAGCCAGTGGGATTTATGGCGCCTACATCGGGTTCGTTTATGCGACTCCTCTGATAGGCGGCATGTTGGCTGACCGATTCTTGGGCTACAGCAAGGCGATCTACCTGGGCGGCATACTGATGGTGTTGGGTCACTTTGCAATGGCCATTGAAGTGCCAATCTTCTTCTATGGCGCCATGGGCATGATCATTGTGGGGAACGGGTTCTTCAAACCCAACATTTCAACCATGGTGGGAAAACTGTACGCAAAAGAAGATCCTCGACGAGACGGGGCATTCACAATCTTCTATATGGGCATCAACTCGGGTGCGTTTCTTTCTGGTTTGGTCTGCGGAACCGTCGGCGAGAAAATCGGCTGGCACTATGGCTTCGGCCTGGCGGGTATCGGCATGGTGGCCGGTTTGATTGTCTTTTGGCTGGGCCAAAAACACCTGGGCGACTACGGCAAACCACCTCGAACAGAGGCACTCCAAGAAACGTGGGCAGGCATTCCAAAGATGACCGTACTGTATGCCTCCATCGCCCTGTTCATTCCCTTCGCGGGATACATGCTGACCCAGCCCGAATGGGTACAGAACGGCGTGTATGTCATTGGCCCACTGTTTGTCCTTTATGTCATTGTCGAGGCGTTTCGATGCCCCGCAGAAGAACGCGGGGGGTTGTTCCTCATTCTCGTGCTGGTTCTCTTTTCGATCACATTCTGGGCCTGCTTCGAACAGGCAGGCAGCTCAATGAACCTGTTCGCCAAGCGGCATGTGGACCGCCACATTTGGGGCTGGGAGATGCCCACCACCTGGTTCCAGTCGGTCAATCCCCTCTTCATTATATTTCTGGCGATCCCATTCTCTGGATTATGGCTTCGACTGGGCAAAGCCCATCGCAACCCATCGTCGCCGGCGAAGTTCGGATTTGCGCTGCTCCAATTGGCGGCTGGGTTCATGGCTATGGTCATCGCGGCTAAGAAGGTCGATGATGGAAGCCAAGCCCATCTACTCTGGATCATCTTGGCCTACTTCCTGCATACCAGCGGCGAACTCTGTCTCTCGCCGGTGGGGCTATCGACAGTGACTAAACTATCCCCAGCCCGACTCACCGGATTGATGATGGGCATCTGGTTCCTGTCGAATGCTTTTGCGGGCGTGCTCTCAGGTCAAATCGCAGCCCGGACCGGAGAAGGGGCGGGCTATACCGAGACGTTCCAGATGATTGTCTACTTCGCCGGCGGATGCGGGATTCTATTGCTGCTCATAACGCCGCTACTGAAGAAGCTGGCCCACGAGCCGCAATAAAGGCAGTTGGATGGGTGACGGAGGCTGAGGGGTTTCCATGCCCACATCATCCGAAGTCGTGACCACGATAGAGCCGCGCTGCCCAACGTGTGGATACTCCCTTCGGGGGTTGCCTGAGCTTCGCTGCCCCGAATGTGGCGCCCCCTTTGACCGGGAGTATGTCGAGAATGTTGAAGTACGCGCCCGCTTGCTTCCATGGGAGCGGTGCGAACTCGGCGGCCGAGTTAAGCGGGCCCTGCAGACAACCCTCAATGCGTTACTGCATCCAGGCCAGTTCTTTGAAGACTTAGGCCGGCGCAGAGTCTATCCGATCAAGAACGCCAGCGGTTTTGTTGGAGCATGCGTGCTTGTTGGAATCTGTCTGCACTTAGCGGGCCTTCTACTTCACTGTCTCATCTTCTGTGGCCGGATTGCTTGGGCGCGCGGCTCGCTGCAGGTGGCCATTGACTCTCTTCTTAGAACTGCCAGAGCAAGCGGTTGGCTGGAGTGGTTGCTGCCGTGCATGCTAATTTTGCCGATGCTGCTCTCTGTTCTGGTTATGGGGGGAGTGCTGTCACTCTCGTTTCGGCGCCGATGTTCATCTCTCCGGATGACAGATTTTGCGGCAGTGCTCAGCCCGGCTATTGTTTTCGGGTTGTTCGTTTCCGTTTGCATCCGAATTCTATTTTCCGTTTGGTTATCATTCCTTGTTATGCGCTCACTGGAAATTATTCAGTGGAGTCAAGGGGTTTTCTTGACGTGGCTGGTTTGGCATCTGGCGCGCAAATCGCTGGGGCTCAGCATTGCAAGGTCTGCCGCAACGCTTGCCGCTTGCGGGGCCATTCAATATGGCTGCGAATTATTGGTCAGCCTGTTCCTTGGAGAATTGCTGAGCCTCATGATTGTTTAACTGCGCTACCCTTCAACCTTGGTGCGTAGTGGCACGTTGCTGAGGGTCTTGAACTGCGTCACCGCTTGTTTGGCGCCGGGTACCCAGTTGCCGCAGAAGCTTCGCAGTAGGATTCCCACGCGGTAGGCATGCCTCGACCAATCGAATTGGCCGCTGATCATCATGAAGAACGCTTTGGACACGATCCCGCCGCGCAGTAGCCACATGCGCTTGCGCTCGGAGATGCCTAGCTTGCGCAGGTCGATCCCCAGGTAGTCCTTGTTGCGGTCCCAGTTGTCCAGCACTTGCTCGGTGTTGTCGAGTTTGTTCTTCTTGACGATGTCGAAGAGCGGTGCTCCGGGCATCGGCGTAGCTATTGACCAGGTCATGTAGGCGATGCGGCGCAGCAGGAACTGCTTCCATACCCATTGAAGCGAGCGGAATACTTCGCGCGGCTTCTCCCACTGGAGTTTGCCGTCGTCTTCCCAAAGCTGGAAGGCCATCATGAAGAGCAGACAGCGGATGTTGTGCTTTTTGAGGAATTTGAGGCATCGTTCTGTTTGGGCGACGGTGATGTGCTTCTCGATGCCCTTGAGTACGCGATCATTGGCACTCTCGACGCCCAAGTGCACCAGCCACATGTTCATCCGGTTGAACAGGAAGGCTAACTCATCGTCGATCTTGTCAGCCCGCAGGTTGGACTGGAAGAACAAGTCCTTGTAGCCGAGGTCGCCAATCGCCCGGCAGACATCCTTAGCCCAGGGGAGGGTGACGTTGATCTCGTCGGATACGATCTTGATTTCCCGAACGCCGAGGCGGTAGAGCCAATCCACTTCGCGGGCGATGTTCTCGGGACTCCGCATACGCACATAAGGTTTAGATGCCCGCGAGACCGGCAGCGAACAGAACGTACACTTGTACGGGCACCCACGAGAAATCACGATGCAGGATTGCTTGTGCGACTTGCAATAATGCTGCCCGACGAATTTCTTGAAATCGATGCGATCCCAGGCCAAGTAGGGCAGGCTGTCGAGATCTTCGATGGCTTTACGGGCGCCGGTCTCTTGAATCTTGCCGTCCACCCATTGGCTTAGACCGGGCATCTTGGTGAAATCGCGGTCACCCGCCTGCAACTTGTTGACCGCTTCTGCCATGAAAGTTTCGCCCTCACCGACACAAACGATGTCAGCCTTGGTTTGCTCTAGGACATCCCTGGGCACCGAGGTCGGGTGCGGCCCGCCGGCGATGACTAACAACTCGGGGAAGCGTTCCTTGACCATGTTGATGGTGTGGTAAGCCAATCGCTGGGTGAGGAAGGCAAAGCTGATGCCGTATATTTCCGGCTGGTGCTTCTCGATGGCAGCAATGTGGTCTTCGACGGTGTGGAACTGATCCAGAAAGACAATATCGTCGCCCTTTAGGGGCGTGTGCTTCTCAAGATAGGAGATCAGTTGGAGAATACCCAGGTTCGGATAAGCCTTGTCGTAATCGTCCGTCTGGGCGGGCGGATCTGCCAGCATGATCTTCATAGTTCACTCAGCCTCGATTTTGATTAGCTAAGATATTTCAATCTCAGCGCAACCTAGGTGGAATTAGTACCATCTTGGTACACATCGGATTCATCGGAGAATCGCGGGGGCAACTGAACTGTGGGACACTTGAGGGCTGATTTTCTCGGCCCCTTAGGTCAACCTTCGATAACTGGCGCTCTCGGGCCAGATGCGAACCGTCTTGGCTGGATAAGCTGCGGTATCAGTATTAGAATGGATGTTCGGCCTGCACAACGGCCCAAGTGAGCACCTCAAAGCAGTGAAGCCTCTAGGCATCTTCTCGTGATCTGAAGGATGACGCCTTGGAAGACACACATTCGCCATGATTTCGGTTCGCTGTGGCTGTGGAAAACGAATCGAAGTACCCAAGAAGCTAATCGGCAAGATGCTCTCCTGCCGAAGCTGCAAGGGATCTCTCCGGCTGGTGGCCAGCGATCCATCCGCCGCCGCCAGCCCGCCCGGCAACGCCTTGTTGGTGCTAGATGGGCCTCACCGCGTCGGTGAGCAACTTTTTCTGGTCGGTGACGAGCCTCTACAACTTGGAAAACTTCCGGGTAGCGAGGTCCTGCTCAAGGGGAACCGTGTATCGCGAAGCCACTGCCGCCTGGTGCCCGAACAAGGCGGATGGCGCATCGAGGACGAGACAAGCACCAATGGAACCTTTGTCAACGGGCAACGCGTAGCCAACCGCCGGCTGCGGCACGGCGATCGACTAGCGGTTGGGGATTTTAAGTTTCGATTCGTGAGCACCAGCGGTGAAGCATTACCCGCCAAACACAAGAAGAAACCAAGACCAGAAGCCCCCGCAACCCAACCGGCCAAAGAGGAAGAGATCTTTGCGGTAGCTATCCCGGTTGAAGACGATGAGCTTGATCCGGCTGGCTCGTTCGGCATTGCTGACGACGAGTGGGATTCGTTGGCTAGTGCGGGTGAAATAGTAGAAACCGGATCAAGCACAGCCATCGCTGACGACGAGGCGAGCGGCTCTCACATGACAGCCACCGGCGGCGGGTTCGTCGAGCGGCATACAGGCCCTGGTCCAGAGTGCCCTTGCTGCGAACAAATGCTGGCAGCCAATGCCAAACTTTGCGTCCAGTGCGGCATCAGTGTGAAGACTGGGCGGTCCATCCTTACATCGCACGGCAGCGACTTGGATCAAGTTTACATCAATGCCGAGAACATCATCCGGGTCATCAGCTGGGTTTTCTGGTTTGGGATCTACCCCTTCGCGTCTGAGGCTTTTGGGACAAAGAAGCCGCACGTCATCCGAGCGGTCGCGGTGTTGACCATCCTCACCAGTGTCTGGTTCTTGGCTTACGAATGGTCGGCGTCGCCGCGAATGCAAGAAATGAAAAACCTCATGCTCTGGGTCGGAGAAGAAATGCCCGACGCGGATGAAATCGCGGCGTTCTACTTCATGACTTCATACGGAGATTCCGACGCTTTCTTCGCTAACTTGGAGGAGCTTGACTGGGATAATCCAGAACTGGATGAGAACCAAGCTATCCTTGCCGCCCACACCAGCCTCTCCCGCGAGCAACAATATCACGGGCAATACGGTTCGTCCCAGTTGATCACCCACGCATTCCTGCATGGAGACTTGCTGCACTTGGCTGGCAACCTACTCTTCCTTCTCGTGTTCGGATCTCGGGTTAACGCCATAATCGGGAACCTCTTCACCTTACTGGCCTACCCTATCCTGGCTGTCGGAGCAGCCGTTGTGTTCATGATCAGCGCATCAACCAGCTCGCCGACACCTATGCTGGGGGCTTCGGGAGCGATCATGGGCTTGGCGGGAATGTATTTTGTCCTGGCACCAGTGCACCAAGTGCATGTCGCAGCCTGGACGCGGTGGGGCATAATCGCTTGGTTCCATCTGTCCCTCCGGCTGTGGTCGTTGCGTGGGTTCTGGGTGGTTCTTTTCTACATCGCTTTTGATGTGGCGTTCACCGCGATGGGCATCGAAGAAGGGACAGCCCACTGGGCGCACCTGGGTGGATTCCTGGTAGGAATGCTGCTGGCGCTGATCTTGTTGTTTAGCCGGCTAGTCAATTGCCGGGGGGCGGACTTGGTAACAGCCATTCTGGGCAAACCTGCCTGGGCACTAGTGGGCAAGCCAAACCGCTAGGACAATCTAAGAGCTTGCATTACTCCGGCTCAGGATCAACCCCCAGACCATCTGCGATCCGGTTGATGTAGTTGAAGTACGCACAAACCTGAGCGGCATCGTGGATTGCCCGATCAGACCATCCTAGATCGCGCAAACTCTCGATGTCGGCTTCAACCATCGAAGCCGGTGCCCGGGTCAGCTTCTGGGCATACTCAAGCAATCCCATTGTCGCTGCATCCAGGTCTGCCTTCCGAAAGTCTCGCTTGACTGCCTCGACCAAACCTTCGTCCTCGACCTCAGCCCGGAGGTCATTTGCATGGGCTTCCACTCAGTAGTGACACATATTGGTATTGGATACGGCCACCGCAATCATCTCTCGCTGAGCGCGCGATAGGGGCGATTCTCCAAACATGAGTTCGCGGTAGGTCCCCAGCCCTGATCGCAAGACCGGCGGATTGATGCTTTGAATCCGGAGGATGTTGAACACCTTGCCCGCTCGCTGGAGAGCAGACTTATAGATAGTCGCCAAAAGCCCGGTGGCGTCCTCAATACCGACCATCGTAATCCAGGCCATTCTTCTTCTCCGTGGGTGACCCTGCTTCAATCGTTCTTGGATGCACAGTATACTCTCAACGCAGATAACAGGCAGGTGCAAGCATGATCACATTTTCGTTGCAATCTGGGTCGAACGGAAACTCCGTCTACGTCGAAGCAGGAGGCCAACGCCTGCTGTTCGATGCGGGGATCAGCGGGGCGTGTGCCAAGAATCGAATGGCTGACCACGGCAGAGACATCTGCAATGTGGATGCCCTGATCATCTCGCATCACCATGCAGACCATGTTCGATGTGCGGGCATCTTCCAGCGAAAATTTGGCCTGCCCATCTACATGACCCGCACCACCCACAAGCATGCCTACCCGCCCCTGGGCGACCTAAGCGACGTTCGCTATTTTCGCTCGGGCTCTTCGCTTTCATTCGGGCCTGTGACCGTCCACACGCTGCGTACACCGCACGATGCCGCCGATGCGGTAGCCTTCGTCGTCGAGTACGAACAGAAGCGTTTGGGGATCCTGACTGATCTGGGGCATCCGTTTGTGGGCCTAGCCAATCTGCTCGACGACCTCGACGCTGCCTACCTGGAGAGCAACTACGATCCGGGCATGCTCGAGACAGGCCCATACCCTCCCCACCTCCAAGCAAGAATCAGAGGCGTGGGAGGCCACCTCTCGAACGAAGAATCGGCTGAGCTGGTCTGTGGCTGTCGATCGGGACGGCTTAAGTGGGTAGCCCTTGCACATCTTAGCGAGTCAAACAATGACCCAGAACTCGCCCTAGAGGCTCACCGCCAACAAATGGGGGAGAGCTATCCGTACCATGTAGCTCCGCGTGACCAGGTTTCAAGCCTCATGCTCGTTTGAGTGGGGAAGCTCTGCTAAACTCGTACCCAATCGCCAGGCACAGCCACACTCTGGACATACGGTTGCGCCATCTTCGGCGTCTATGGGTAATTCTCGAAGATTGTAACCACAGCCGGGGCAGTGGCGATATTGTAGCATCACCGCGGTGACACCCTTGATGTACTTGGCTCTTGCCGACCAGAAGACAATTAAGGGTCCGGCGATAATCACGATGAGTTGAATTGCGTTGATCGTCAGGCTGACCGGATCAAATCCCGTCCAGGTACTGAAGTAATGAAAATAGAGGGCCGTTCCGCCGGCAACAAAGACAACCGTGAAGGCAGCGCTTAGCACTGAGATGAGCCTCTGCTGTCTGACACGAGGCACGAGCTGATCAGCCATCGACCGCAAGGTTTCGGCCGGAATGATCGACCATTGGTTCAGCAGGTACAGCTTGACCGGGTCAATTTGGTCAACCCTGCACCCGCGAGCATCCACGATTTGCCCAATCCGTTTAGGCAGGGATGAATGGGATTCAGCCATCATAGTCTCGGTGTCGAAGTGCCCTCGGAATTGGCACGAACGGGCGCAGAAGATTCCTCGGTCGCGGCGGCTGCTTCCCGGCGCCGGTTGACCTCATTTACGAATCGCTCGACATCGGCACGGTGTGGAAACAGGTTGGCGAATCCTCCTAGACAAACTTGTTTGTTCTTGCTTCGTAGAAACATGAGGGCGACCTGAGATTTACCTGTGGGACGATCCTTGACCGACGCAGAACCAATATCGCACCACGGAATGAGATCACCCTTGAATCCAGGCAAGTGTACGATGAGACCGTCGGTCATGATGGCGATGTCGAGACCACGGCGGTATTGCCTCACAATGAACCAGGTACCAATCACAGCAATGATGCCCCAGGTCACACCGGCGATGGCGCCGAGCTTCTGCCATCCTGAAGCAGCACCCAGGTTGCCGAAGTGCTGAAGATTCTGCAGGCTCGTCCAGCCCCCGCCGAAAATCATGAGCCAGATGAGAAGCATCTGTTTCGGATTCGTGACGCGATATAGGGCACATCGCTCGTCGAATCGCACGCCACACTCTGGACAAAGGTGGTTGGCTGGGAGCCCCTTCAGGGAATACCCACAGCCCGCACATTTCTTGAAAACGGGCACAACGATTGGCTTGTCTGTGCTTGTGGAGGTCACGTTATTTCACCAACGGGGAGGGCATCAGTAGTTGCCTTGCGGTGTTGTCGAACTCGGCATGGATGTCGGCACCGCAGCCGCACCTCCCGCCGCTACTCTAGAAGCATTTCGATAGACCAACATTCCGGCTGCGACTCCCAAGGCGAGGATCACCACGACGAGCGGTGCGACCCAGCGGTACTTCCGTCTCGGTGGCGGTGCGCTGATTCGGGCGAGGATGCGCTCACGCTCGTCCGGATCGAATTCCAGGTTACATTCAGGGCAGCGCTTCTCTTGCAGCCCATGCAGGTCATAGCCACACTGCTTACAGGTGAATGCCCGGCGGTCCAGTAGGGTGACTTTTTCGCAGAGATAGAGCAGCATGAAGAACGTGGCGAGCATCATGCTGTAAGTCCACACCCGGGCCATGAGGTGAAGCTTCAAGATTTCCATAGTAAAGAGGAGTAGTGCCAGCCAAATCCCGGCGGCGATCATGCGCCTGCCGAAGGATATTCCCAGCACGGACCCACAGGTTTTGCAGCGAAACGACCCCCAAGCAGTAGTACGGATCGAACGCAGAAAGGAAACAGATTCGCGACAGTTAGGGCATTCAGGATACATGATCAACAAATTCCAGGATCGTGATCCGTTCGTCCATCCCCTAGCGCCTTCCCTATGGGCAGGGCAAGAACCGCGGGAGCTACGATCCGGCGGCGGAGGCTAAACCTCTTATCGAATGATACCACACTCTAATGCGATCCACATGTATAAGAAGCGAGCTTGATCATAATCGACGTTTGGACTTGTTTGTCGTATTCTCTCTAGGGAGGAGAAGGGATGGTCACAACAAGCCATCACCGACAACTCCGCAGGCCAGCGCCTGCACGATTTGTGGTTTTGTGTCGTTGTTCATTGCAACTGCACCGGAGACTGCTGAAAGCAACCAAGGCGTAGCCGGACATGTTGGCTGCGACCACCGACGGGAGTCAGCTGTATGGTGAACGAGTGTCCAGTCTGCCGCCACGCGGTCAACGTCTTTCGAACGATGCTTCGCCGCTCTGCATGGACCTGTGCCACCTGCGGTTCGCTCATTGTGATGGATAAGGGCCGGCGTTACCTGGCTCTGATGCCCTGCACTGCGATCACGTTGCTCGGGGCGATCTATCTGACACGGTCAGGATGGGCAGGGGATTGGGTGGCAGCGCCGTTGTCGGTGGCAGCTTGGTTCTCCTTCATGCTCTTATTGGATCGCGCCAATGTGCTGGAACGCCGCGGTTTCCGTTGCAGGAAATGCGGCTACGATCTGCGGGGACAAATTGACCCGCTTTGCCCAGAGTGCGGACGTCAATTCGATTCGAGTGAAACTGTTCAGATGGAGCTGCCGGATCCCACGCAGTTAGTTCAAGGCCAAGAACGCAGGCGAGGCTATCTCGGATTGGTCTTTGGCGCTGTAGTGTTGCTTGCACTTCTTGTGTTGATGATCAAGTCGATCACTGCTTATGGGAACGTGGCTCCGCGCGGTCCTACCACGCCACCAGCCACATCATCTTCTGCCGAAGGGAGTCAACCGTAGAATCAACGTTGTAGGGGCTGCTCGGTAGGTAAGTTTCGCTCGCACGCGGGGTGATCATCGAGGGGGCTGCTCAAGAAGCGATTCTGAGGTCGGCTGGTTAGGAATAGCGCATAAAGAAGGGGCGCCGACTGAGGGGATAGTCGACACCCCGGGTACCGGTCATGTCTGATGTACGCATGATACGCTGGCTAAGACTCTTGATGGGGAACTATCAGAAAACATTTATGAAATGCCAAAGGGCGTTTGATGGCAGCTTGTTCTGGTGCCAGGAAATGGCCCCGGGCTATTTGCCACATCCGACCTGAAACATGGGTTTGTGCCACGTCTTGGACGCTCCTGCCCTGACATGTATTATAGATAAGGACATCCTTATTTAAATGGCGTAACCTCAACCTACAATAAAACACATGATTGCCGTTCGGAGTTGAGCCGGAACTCCATCATCAAGAAGGCGCATGGATGCCAAACTGCTGCGGCGAGGGCTTCGGTTCAAGAAGGGTGGGGATGATCGAGAACCGACTCAGTGCCATCAAAATGGGGGGCATCGTGTTAGTTGAGGTCAAATGTCCAGATTGCGGGCATTGATTGCGTTGTCCTCGATGAAGCGGCGGCGTTGCTCGACATCGTCACCCATCAACACGCTGAAGATCCGATCCGCTTCGCGCATGTCCAGGTCTGCCTGCTCAGCGTCGTCTGGATCATCAGTCAAGGTCACTCTCTGCAGCGAGCGGAATTCTGGATCCATGGTGGTGGACCACAACTCGTCGGCGTTCATCTCGCCCAGGCCTTTGAACCGCTTGATGGAATAGCCCTCAGCCCCCAAGTCGCGAATGCGTTGGGCGACATCGGCCAAGCTGGTCAGCTCGGCGGCATCCTGCTCACCGCGCTGGAGCAAGAATTTTCCTGGCGGCAACTCGCCCGATACATCTTCTTCACGAGTCAGGAAGTAGTCGTGAATGGTCAGGCCTGCCGATTCTAAATTCTGCAACAACTTCTCCAGACGACGGCATTCAGTCAATTCATAACAGACTAACGTTTGCCCCTCAGTTGCTCCATTGCCGTTGAGGGCTGCACCGATGTTGAGGTGACGGGCTTCGACAACTTCCACTTCGCCGTTCGATTCCTGGCACTTTCGTTTGAACTCCAAGACCTCCACATCATCGTGGAAGAAATGCCGCTCAGGAACGATAACTCCAGCTTTGTGTAGTTGCACCAAAATGTGAGGCAACCCCCGGTTGGCATCGCGAATACCGCAGACCATCTCTTTGAAGTCCAGTCCTCGACGAGTCAGCAGGCGGCCTCGCTCCTCGATGTCGTCAAGCCATTTCATGACGTGGCCGAGTTGCTCGCTGGCGATAGTTTGGTTTTGCTCTACCTCTCGAACGATCAGCGAAGTGTTTTCCAGGCCCATAGAGGCCAACTCCTCGTTGAGCCGTTTTTCGTTTAGCACGTAGCGGGATTTCTTGCCCTTGGCCAATTGAAACAATGGCGGCTGGGCAACGTACACGCGGCCATCTTCAATCAACGGTCTCATGTGGCGGAAGAGGAAGGTCAGCAAGAGCGTCCGAATGTGCGAACCATCCACGTCCGCATCGGTCATGATGATGATCTTTCCATACCGACGGGCGCTTACATCGAAGTCGTCGCGACCGATACCGCAACCCACCGCACGGATGATGTTCTTGATTTCCTCATGCGAGAGCATCTTATCTACGCGGGCTTTCTCGACGTTTAGGATCTTTCCGCGAAGGGCTAGGATCGCTTGCAGCATGCCGTCGCGCCCCTGTTTGGCGCTGCCGCCAGCTGAGTCGCCCTCGACCAGGTAGAGTTCGGTTTCGTCTCGATCCTTGCTCCGACAATCGCTGAGTTTGCCCGGCATGCCGGCTGTGCCCATGGCGCTCTTGCGAGCCAGGTCCCGGGCTTTGCGGGCAGCTTCGCGCGCTTGGGCAGCCTGGATCCCTTTGGTCACGATCAGCTTGGCCTCTGAAGGGTGCTCCTCCATGTAGATTCGGATCTGCTGGTTGACGACCTGTTGCACGAAGGTTTCGACCTCTGGGTTCAGCAGACGCACCTTGGTCTGAGATTCAAACTGCGGATCGGGCACCTTGACTGAAACGATCGCGATCAAACCTTCGCGCCAGTCATCGCCGGTCGGTGTTGCCCCTCCTTTTAGGAATCCCGAATCTTTGGCGTAGTTATTGTTCACCCGGGTCAAGGCACTCTTGAAGGCGGAGAGGTGCATGCCGCCATCGATGTTCTTGATGTTGTTGGCAAAGCAAATGATGTTCTCGGAGAAGCTGTCGCTGTATTGCAGGGCGATGTCGCAGACCAAGCGCTGTTCAGCATCCTCAGCCCGTACGCAGATGACATTCTCATGTAGCGGTTCAGCCCCGCCGCGCAGGTAGGTCACGAATTCGCGCAGGCCGTTCTCGAAGCAAAAATCGATTTCCTTGCTGCTGCGTTCATCGACGATGTGGATCTGCAGCCCTTCGTTGAGATAGGCTAATTCGCGAAGCCTGGATACCAGCGTATCAAGTTTGAACTCGCAGTCAGGGAAGATGTCGGGGTCGGGAGTGAATTCGATTTTTGTTCCCGTCTTGTTGCTCTCTCCGATCTCGCGCAACTCCTGGACCACGTCGCCACGCGAAAACTTCATCTGGTGAACCTTGCCATCTCGGCACACTTCAACTTTCAGAAGCGACGAGATCGCATTGACCACGCTGACGCCGACGCCATGCAATCCGCCGGATACCTTGTAGGTGTTGTGGTCGAATTTTCCGCCCGAGTGCAGAACGGTCATCACGATTTCCAAAGCTGGTTTGCCGTCGAGCTTTGGGTTCTCATGCCGCATCGGCCCAATAGGAATGCCCCGGCCATCATCTGAAACAGAACAGCTGCCATCGACGTTGAGTTTGACCTGGATGGTCTTGCAGAAGCCCGCCATCGCTTCGTCAATGGCGTTGTCTACCACTTCGTAGACTAGATGGTGCAAACCGGAATGGCCCGTCCCGCCGATGTACATGGCCGGCCTTTGCCTGACGGCTGACAAGCCCTCCAGCACCACGATGTTGGATTCATCGTAGTTACCCGTATCGGTACTCTGATCCATTTGGTTGGGGGTGGTATCAACAGTCGGATCTTGTGTATCACTCATGGTTGTTTGGTCATCTTCTCATGTTTGGCCGACCCGACACGACTTGTATCTAGCCCCGGCTGGGAAAACCTTAGGTCGCTGGTTCCGTTGCGAAAGTTCAATCCTGTGATCCGCACGCCCTTGCAATTCTCTTTGATCCGATCCAACAAGATCATCCGCCAGCGATCACTCATCCCCGCCAGCTGCGACGGATCATCAACCAGGATCGAGGCCCGGCCCGCTGCAATTTTGCCCAAGGTACAATGCTCTTGAAAGTCGTCATCCGTGTAGGCGGCGATCAGGCCTTGCAACTCAGAATTCTGACGGGCGAGGCTGATCGTCCGCTCTCCGATCACTTTGTCGGCCAACTTGCCCAAGCCGACCGTTCGGTCGTAAGGCTGGTGATTCTCTTGAACCCAGCGAAGTTGGTCATCGCTTATGGACACGCGGGTCGCCTCTTCCTAGGACAGATTGACCGGCATCACCACATACAGGTAATCATCACCGCATTTGATCACGCCGGGGCGGTTGGCATCTTTTAGCTCAAAATTGACTTCGTCATCGTGGATCACCTTCAGCACGTCGGTCAGGAAGTTGGGGTTGAACCCAATCTCCAGGGCTTCGCCCTTGTAAGCCACGGCAAGCTTGACGCTGGCTTCGCCCTCCTGAGGTGCCCGACTCGACAAAGTTAGCTCTGCATCAGCGAAGGCGAAACGAACCCCGCGAGACTCTTCATTGGTCAAGAGGGCCGCACGGCGAATACCGCTGAGCGTCTCGCCCACCTTCAACTGGGCTGTCTTGTTCGTTTCCTTGGGGATGACGTCATGGTAGTTCGGGAAGTGCCCCTCGACCAAGGCAACGCTGACCGTAGCTCGGTTTGAACGCAGCACAATCTGACTCTCGGTCAGCTTGACGCCTATTTTCTCGTCTTGCTCGGTAAACAACCGTTGAAACAATACCATTGCCTTGCTGGGAACGATCACCTCTGACGGACCGCCATCCTTGCCTCCAGAGATCTTGCCGACCGCCTTGGCCAATCGCCGTCCATCGGTGGCCACCATGACCAGCTGCTTATCTTTCCGTTCCCAAAGAACACCGTTGATGGCATAGCGGGTGTTCTCCCGGGCGGCGGCAAAGATGGTTCGCTCAGCCAGATGTCGCAGCACGTTTGCTTTGATCTCCCAGTCGGGATCACCCGACATTGAAGCTCCGGCGGGGAATTCCTTGGCATCGCGGATGTAGATCTGGAAGTGGCTTCCTGCGCCCCGCACGTGGCAGTGATTGGCGTCGGTTTCGATGTCCAGCAGCTCATCGTTCGATTCGCGGACAATGGCTGACAACTTCTCAGCCGAAACCAAGACCACGCCTTTCTTGTTCACTTCCACCTGAGAGACGATGAACCGGATGGAAATCTCAAGATCGGTGCCTTCCAGCTCGAGGTGATCCGCGGCTGCTCGGAGGAGGACGCACTTGAGAATGTCCTTGGGCGTGCGGGTAGCAGCTACGCTACCGACTACGCCTAACGCTTCTGCTAGTTCCTGACGGTTGACTCGTACTTTCATCTAAATGCTTGTCCTTGTTTGCCCGGTTCTTGCCCTCAGGTTCGATTCACCTGGGGGATTCGCCTCGGAGTATTTGGTGTTGTTCTATAGAGGAGTCTTTCTTAAAGAATACTCCCTATTCTTATGTCCTGTGACGAATGTGAAACGATCGAATTTGCGATCACCAAATTTTTGTTCCACAACAGTTTACGAGATATTTCCCGGCCGTTTGGGCGGTGGATAACCTGGGATATCTTCTGGGGAAGAATCCCTCTTGTTCCACATGTCTTGGCCTGCTGGGGCTTGGGCACCACTACCCTGTTGAACAACCCCTGATTGGTCACAACGATTCTCCATCAGAGTCTACAGCTTAGACAACGAACGTGGGTGACGAAGTTGATCGGAGAGATCTTCGAGCGTCTGATTGAGTCGGCTGTCAGTCTCCCGTTGGGTATTGATTCGCTTGAGGGCATGGAGGACGGTGGTGTGGTCCCGCCCGCCGAAATAGCCCCCGATTTCCTCCAAACTCAGTTGGGTCAGTTCCCGGGAGAGGTACATGCAGATCTGGCGGGGGAAAGCCACCGACTTACTCCGCTTCTTGCTCAACAGCTCCGCCCTCTTGACCGCGTATTGCTGGGTAACCACCTCGATGATCTCTGGGATGGCTACGTCGCGGGTGGAACTGCCGTTCAAGGCCTGGTGAGCGAGATCGAGGGTAATCGTTCCATCGAGCGTATGGCTCATGGCGTCCACCTTGATCAGCGTGCCCTCCAGCTCCCGGATGTTAGAGTCAACTTTGCCAGCGATGAATCGTACAACCTCCTCGGGCACCTCAACGCAGCGCAGTTTGGCCTTGTTGCGAATGATGGCCATCCTTGTTTCCAGGCAGGGGCGGTCCATCAGGGCCACCAGCCCGGAATTGAAGCGGCTAACCAGACGATCCTCCAAGCTCGGAATCTGCGAGGGAGAACAATCGGCTGAGAGGACGATCTGGCGCTGTGACTGGTGCAGCGTGTTGAACGTGTGGAAGAACTCCTCCTGGCTACGCTCACGTTCAGCCAAGAACTGTATATCGTCGATCACCAACATATCCACATGCCGATAGCGGTAGCGGAACTGGTTCAGCCCGCCTCGTTCAACGGCTTCCATGAAATGGTTGGTGAAGGTTTCACAGGAAATATACATCACCCGGTTGATCGCCCCGGTGTTGCGAGCTGCCTGGCAGACTGCTTGCAACAGGTGCGACTTGCCCAGGCCCGTGGCCCCGTGGATGAACAACGGGTTGTAGGCTTTGCCAGGCGCCTTAGCCACCGCAAGAGAAGCTGCATGGGCCAAGCGGTTGCAAGGGCCGGTGACGAAGTTGTCGAATACATAATCGTCATTCAGGGGCAACTCGTTGCTGATTTCAAAGGACAACGGGCCTTGATCCACCGTCTCTGGGGCGTCGGTATCAAAGGCAACAGCCACCAATCGTCCGGTAGCTGCCTGAGCACTCTCGATAAATGCTTGATGACAGTGCTTATCCAAATAGCGGACTTGGGCATGGTTGGTTGCCCGAATCTTGAGCGTGCCTTGGTCCAAATCGACGGGCTTGAGGCTGGCGAACCATCCGCGCACCAAGTCAGGGTGATTAACCCGAACCTGCCCGATGACATCCGCCCAAACGCTTTCCTTTACAGAACCCATAGGAATCGAATATGGTACCTAAACTGAGGACGGTGGGCAATTGGGAATACTCCGATCTCCGACACCAGAGTAGTCGCGTAACCTTATGTGGTGTGGGGAGTTATGGTAGAGACCCGTTGCCTCGTATCGCCCGCGGCATTATACCCGATCTGGCCGAATTCGCCAGACACTTGAAGGCGCTCTGGCAAGATGTTCTTCTAAACGCTGCTGCGACCGTAGCCTCGCGTTTGGACCGCCAGTTTTGCAAGATGGAACGCTCGCTGCCAGGATGGCCGGCATGAATACACCCGCTTCTTCCGCTGCTGCATCACAAAACGAATTCAGCTTCGACGTGCCCGAAACGCCTATGACCCAAGCTGCCCCAGCCAAAGCTCCAAAACGATCAGCTGGCAAGAAAGACGGCAGACGTGGGCGAGTCAGTGCTGAGACTTTGGCCAAAGACCAGCGCGAGATATCTGTCTCCGAGTTCTTCGCCAAAAATCGCCACCTGCTTGGATTCGACAACAAACGCAAGAGTTTACTCACCACCGTCAAAGAGGCTGTGGATAACAGCCTCGATGCGTGCGAAGAATCGGGCATCTTGCCGGACTTGGAAGTCACCATCCGTCAAACCGACGAAGACCGCTTCGTGGTCATCGTGCAGGACAACGGGCCTGGGGTGGTCAAGAACCAGATACCCAACATCTTTGGCAAGTTGCTCTACGGATCGAAATTTCATCGGCTGAAAATGTCCCGGGGCCAGCAAGGCATCGGCATCAGTGCAGCCGGCATGTATGGGCTGATCACCACCGGGATCCCCATCAGCATCATTAGCCGAACCGGGCCCAAGAACCGTGCCCATCACTATAAGTTGGCTATCGATACCAAGAAAAACCGCCCTGACATCGTTCACGATGATGAGGTTGATGTCGATTGGCCTCATGGCACGCGCGTCGAACTGAGCTTGGTCGCTTCCTATGTGAAGGGGCGGCAAAGCGTTGATGAATACTTGGATCTGACGGCTATATCCAACCCGCACGCTGCGATCATCTATAAGAAGCCATCAGGTGAGGTCATCAAGTATGATCGGGTTGTCGATGAGTTGCCCGCCCAGACCAAAGAAATCAAACCTCACCCGCACGGCATCGAGCTAGGCATCCTCATGAAGATGTTGAAGGAAACCTCAGCCAAGAAGGTTGGGGCCTTTCTTACGAGCGATTTTTCGCGGGTCAGCTCGACGGTCGCCAAGGAGGTGTGCAAGAAAGCAGGCATCACCTCCCTGACCTGGGTGACCGCGGTAGAGCCTCATCAGGTCGAAAAACTCTACAAAGCGCTGCAGGCTGCCAAGCTTCGGGCACCGAGCACCAACTGCCTCGCCCCCATTGGCCCCGAGACTATCCTGGGCGGGTTGCTCAAAGAGGTGAAAGCTGAATTCTATACCGCCAGCTCACGAAGCCCTGCGGTCTACCGAGGCAACCCGTTTCAAATCGAAGTGGGCATCGCCTACGGCGGGGCGTTGGGAGGCGATCCGCGCGAGGCAGAGCCTGCCAACGGAAAGAAAAAGGAAACCGTGCAAGCCAGGGTGATTCGTTTTGCCAACCGGGTGCCCCTGCTCTATCAGCAGAGCTCCTGTTGCATGTTTAAGTCGGTGACCGACACCAAGTGGATCAATTATGGCCTGCTCCAACCGCGCGGCGGTTTGCCATCGGCTCCGATGATCATTTTAGTACACATGGCCAGTGTGTGGGTGCCGTTTACCTCAGAATCAAAAGAGGCCATCGCCGACTACGACGAGATTCGCAAGGAAATCAAACTGGCTATCTCGGAGTGTGGGCGCCGGCTAGGACTGCTCATCAAACGCAAGAAGAAGAAGTCCATTTTTGCCAAACGGCGGGATGTTTTCACACGCTACATCGGCGAAGTGGTAGCCTCAGTCGGCTCGATGACCAAGATCAACAAGAAGGACCTCCACGGCGCCTTGGTCGAACTCTCCGAGCAGTACACCGCCCAAGCAGACATGGAATTCGACGATCACGGCGAGATCGTCAAGAAGCGGGCCGGCGGTTCCTCCGACATGGATCATACCGTCGTCATAGACCCTGCCTCAGGCGGCCAACCTGTTGGAAATTTGTTTTCCACCAACAATCCACAAACCGCCAAAGGCAAGAAGAAGAGCAAGAAGAAAAAACGCTAGACGTCGTGCTGAGTGAGCGTTGAGGGCTTGGTTTTACAACCCGGTTCTCTCCTGTATGATGCAGTGCGTCTGGTCTTAAGCCCCTTAGCGCTTCTGAGGTTCGAGCATGCCCGTTCAGTCCAACTGCGTCCATCGAGAAGACTGCCTCAAAGGCCTAGCCCGTATCGAGCCGGCCAGTGTGGACCTTGCTTTTGCCGATCCTCCGTTCAACATCGGCTACAAGTACGATGTCTACGATGACCGCAAGGGCTACGACAAGTACCTGGAGTGGTCGAGTGAGTGGATGCAGGCTGTTTCCAAAACGCTCAAGCCCGACGGCACGTTTTGGGTGGCGATCGGAGACGAGTACGCAGCCGAGTTGAAGCTGATTCTGCAGAATGATTGCGGCTTGGTTTGTCGTAGTTGGGTGGTCTGGTACTACACCTTCGGCGTCAACTGCAAGTACAAGTTCAGCCGATCGCACGTTCACCTGTTTCATTTCGTCAAGGACGCCAAGAACTTCACCTTCAACCACGACGACATCCGCGTCCCCTCAGCCCGTCAACTGGTCTACGGCGACAAGCGCGCCCAATCGAACGGCCGGCTGCCGGACGACACTTGGATATTGAGGCCGCAAGATTTGCCCGAGGGGTTTCAACCTGATGACGATACTTGGTTCTTCTCGCGCGTGTGCGGCACCTTCAAAGAGCGTCAGGGCTGGCACGGCTGTCAGATGCCCGAGCAACTACTAGGCAGAATCATCAAAGCCTGCTCGAACGAGGGAGAAATGGTGCTCGATCCCTTCACCGGCAGCGGAACCACCCTAGCTGCTGCCAAAAAGCTAGGCCGAAAATTCATCGGCTTCGAGATGTCGGCTGATTATGCCAAGTATGCCCGCAAGAGGCTTGGCAATATCAACCCAGGCGACCCACTTGACGGCAGCGAGGACGCTGTTGCCTCCGCCCCCAGCACTTCCAAGGGCCGACGCCTCAAGGATGTTCGCCCCAAGATCGCCAAACCAAATTCCCAAGAACAGCTCCGGTTTGACCTAGCCTAGCGCTCGGCGATATCTGATTCTTCGCGTATTGGGGTGCAGGCTTTCCATGGCTGGATTTCCGCGTGCGCGGGAATGACGGGCGGTGCTTTTGGGGTGAACGGTGGAACGCAAACACGAATCCGCAACTTTTGTCTTGTCGAGCCACTAGCGGTATCGTTGACCATGTAGCCCCGGCATTTCGCCGGTGCGGACACATAACGAGATGCTCCACTAGGAAACCAAATCAATGAATGCCCAAGAACTCGCCCGCGTGATCGACCACACCCTGCTCAAACCCGAAGCCAGCGCCGCAGCGGTCGAAGAGCTTTGTAGCCAGGCTAAGGAATACAACTTCATCGCGGTGTGCGTGAATCCGAGTCACGTTTCTTTTTCGGTGACAGCTCTAGCGGGTACACAAACTGTGGTGGCAACCGTGGCTGGTTTTCCACTTGGTGCGACCACGTCCAATGCTAAGGCGTTCGAGGCGAGGCAGGCCGTCGAGCAAGGCGCGAAGGAAGTTGACATGGTCATCAACCTCGGTGCGCTGATCACCGGCGAAATCAATCAGGTGACCGACGATATTCGAGCGGTGGCTGAGGCGACTCATGCGACTGCATCTAGCAACATCCTCAAGGTGATCCTGGAAACCGCCGCGTTGACGCCCGAACAGATCGCAGCCGGCTGTACTTGCTGCGTAGAAGCTGGGGCTGACTTTGTAAAAACTTCTACCGGCTTTCATCCGAGCGGGGGTGCGACGATTGAAGCTGTTCGCCTATTGGCCAAGCACGCGCCGGGGTTGGGCGTCAAAGCTGCCGGCGGCATCCGGGACAAAGAGACCGCCCTGGCGATGCTAGAGGCTGGGGCGACCCGACTGGGCATGAGCGCCGGCATCGCAGTGATGAAGGCCCTTGCCTGATTATGGTTAGCCGGCCGTCGATTCGCTCTTGGCTAGTAAAATGATGATTGATTGCCGCAGGGCTGCTTGTGCAGAAAACAGGTGATATAAGGGTCTGGATGTGGTAAAATCCCGGAGCGCAGAGACTCGGCTTACAGGATCGCGTTGAACGAAGGAGAACATCATGAGCGGCGACGAACCCGATATTTGTGAAGAGTGTCACGCGAGCGTATTTCCAGATCACGTTGAATCAGGCCGGGCCGGATTCATTGGCGGTAGGTTGCTCTGCCCGCACTGTCTGGTCGAAGCCAACAAGAAGGCCAACGCCGATCCTGACGATGAAGCCCTGGCACCTATCGCTATGGATGCAGATGCGGGCGACTCGTCGTCTGGTTCATCGGCGATTCACGGTATGTCGCGCAACACGCTGACCGAGACCGGCGCGTTTCAGCATGACGTCCAGTTCAATAGGCCGCTCGATCCCAATGCAGCCGGCGCTACCCGTTGTCGCACCTTCCACGCAAAACTCAATGAAGGCGCCGTCGCCTACATGAACGAACAGCTCAACTCGTGGGCAGACTCCGATCCTGAGGTCACCATCAAATTCGCCACGTCAACGATAGGCCTATTCGAGAGCAAGCACCCCGATCCACACGTGATCATCACGGTATTCTATTAATCGGTGAGCGACTTGGTCATGGCCAGCATGAGTTGGCGCAGCACCCTAAGGCAACGCGAAACGCCTGCCGGGCACCTAAAAATCTTCCTGACACCTTTTACTGACCCAGTAGTCCGCTGCCGGGAGAGCTGGAACGAAGAGATTCAATTAAGCGAAGGAAATTGATGGCGGATGGCGAATGGTTCGCCGAACTCTTCCCGCTGACTTCCCCACAGGCCAAGGAATCGGCGCGGGAAGTGCTCAAAGCACTAGCCAGCGAAATTGGCGTCCATTGGACGCAACTGCGCCCTGGAGATACTTTCGAGGAAGATCTGCGCATCGACCCCAAATATGCACCAGTGGACGACCTTGACGGGGCCGAGTTGAAGCTAGTGGATCTCGCGACCGCACGGGGCATAAGGGAGGTACCGCCGCCCGGCTTCACCGGGCCACTGTCGGGGTTCCTAAATCAATGGGTTAAATTGAACGGCGCCAATCAAACAGCTACAGAAATGCAGGCGTGAACCGACGCGGTGCGCATCGTGCGCAAATTCGACGGCCCAAAAAAAGGCCCCAAAAAAGGTGTCAGGAAGAATTACTGAGCGAATTAGCCGGTGTCGCACCTTGATAGGTGAAACGCCTCTCGCTTCCTAGGATTTTCTTCGTCCTCCGTTAATTGTCGGCTGTCTCGGTCATTGCTGGCAGGAGGCGGTGCTTGTACCAACTGACTAGCGCTCCACTGGTCAGGGTGACAAAAGCAATCGCCACCGCTCCGGATGCGGCTGGGTGGTCGCCCAACAGGATGGCCACCGCTAGGTGGAAGAAGATCTGCATAATAAACACCGTCACCGCCAGCACATGGTATTGTATGTCAGCTCTCCACAGGCCAATCCCACCAAGCAGCAGGACAAGGGCGACTGCGTGTGCTCGGCTAGGCCAACCGAGGATCGGATCAGCGTCGAAGAACCAAGGCCAAACGGCCAACACTGCGACGATCAGCGCAAGCAATGCCGATGGGAACTTGTCAAGAATGATGGCCGCGATCAACCAGCAACTCCACCCGATGACCAGCCCCGCTACCAGGGTGGTTCCATGCGGCAGATTTTGGGAGAAGGACAGAACAGCCATTCCTGAGGCTATGACAGACAGAGCTGCATCTACTCGCGAACGCCGAATCAGCGCGCAAACCAAGAAGTAGGAAGCAGCTCCTATGAGACCCATACCGACCCAAAGATAGATCGGCGCCTGCCCACCCCCCTGAGGCAGCGTCAGCTCCAATACGTTCCCTGGTCGCCAGCAGCGTACTGCGGCCAACGCTACCAATGACGTTCCGCCGTGCAGCAGGCCCGAGCCACCCATCCAAACGCACCCAGCCCACCAGACCAGGGAGGCTGCCAGCGAGATTCCGATTAACGGATCGGCTAGAAGAGTAGGCAAGTATTCAGCGGGGAAGCCGGCATCGAATCCTCTGGCAGCCGGCACCAATGCCAAGGTCGAAGAAACGCTAAGCAGTACCCAAAGGGTTGGCCGCTGGCTTGGTGATCTCGCTAGGCTTTTTCCTATGAAAGCTGAGATGGCGAGAATAAGCGGCGATACATAAAACAATCGCGCATGGCCAAAGAACGCATGGTTCATCGCGATCAAATGAAAGGCGGTCGCTCCGACGGCAAGGGCAATGAGAATCAAGGATTGACTCTGGCCCTGGTTGCGTCGGTTAGGGATGGGTGTGCCGTGTTCATTGATCCCATCTGAAGCGCATAAGCCTCCGAGGGCAAGGGCGGCTAGCACCCACCATGCCGCGTACAAGTACAGTTCGTTGATCGCACTGCCGTCAGCAGGAACAGCCAACAAGGGTTGAGCTACTGCGAGCAATACGATGCAGGCAGCCGCAGTCAATTGTGCAGGCCAGCGAATATCCAGATTGATTGCCCGGCAGAGTAGATGCAGTTCTCCCAAGGCAATGATGCACACTCCGATGGCCAACGAAGCCCCGATCTTGGGATCTTGGGCGGTCAGTTCGATCACCGCAGCCATCGGGCCTGTCCAAAACAATCCTGAGACCAGCAACAAGGACGGCCTATCCTCCGGGGATCGCTTCGACCAGCAGAGCAGGACCAGCAACCCTCCGACAAGCCACTCATAGGCCTGCAGGATGCACAGCGTGAGCATGATCACGCCGATGTCGCCGGCTTCACCGGTCTTGCCGCCAAGATAAAGGCGAGCGCCGGCGGCCATCATCGTGGCACTGAGTAGGTAAAGCGGATTGCGATTAAGCAACCAGACCGCACAGCGCGCAGCCACTACTCTCTGTCCTTTAGACATGTGCAGTCCTCCAAACAAGATGTCGTTCTCAACCCACGCAGCGCGCAGAAGAGGTGGCCGCTCAGGATCGAAACCCAACCCTGATGGCGATTTTCGTGTTGCCTTGGCGGAGGGGACCGGCTGGAATGAAGATGTCAGAAAATGATAACAATGAGCATGAACGCAGCCGGAGCAAACCGCTTCGCACGCTACGATACTCTTGGCGCCTACCTATACCAAGTCAAGCGAAATCCGGTTCAGTCTGGCTTCTTGTCTGGGGCGCTGCGGCTTTCTTGATGAACAGTGAAGAACAGCTGGGCGTGGCCTTCGATCTCGAAATGCTCCACGCGTATTTTGTGCGGGCCTGCTTCCAGCTCAAGGCCCATGCCGGTTTGCTTGGCGGCGTTCCATTTCCAGTCGTCGATGATCTTCTTGTCGTCTACCCAGACCCGAACCCCGTCATCATAGATGGCTTCAAAGCGGAAGAGACCTTTGGGGAGGGTCATCGTCGTCTCAGCCACCAAAGCGAAGTTATCCGCAGGAAGATTTTCTAGCGGGCTTGATGCACCCCAATAGAACTCAAGGGCTGGCACGCTGACGGTGGCCACCGCTTCTGTATCAAGGAGCTCCTGCCACCTGTCGGCATTCTTGCGAGGGTCGTGTTCCTTGTCCCAGCCATAGAAGCGCACTTTCCAGCTTGAACGCGACACACTCCCCGAGGCTTTTAGCGTCTTGTCACCGACTTGGACAGCGATCTCATAATCGGTGCATCCATCCTGCTGTGCCTCTAGGACAAACGCGCCGGGGACTGGGCCTGTCTTGTTGTCAATCGAAATCCCGTCCGACACCTTGGTCACGTTGAATGTTCCCGGCTTGCCCAACACGCGGATCTCGACACGGGATCCCCCGATCAAAGCTTGCGGCACCAAAACGGTCTTGGAAGCATCGAGCGGCCCCCACTCATTCATCACGATATTCTGCCGGCCGGCTAGGAATCGACGGTCCTTTGAATTCTTCTTCCCTTCGGCTGGATACTTCGGGAGTTCCCACGGCTCGGCTGAACCGGCCAGCATCTTGGGGGTGCTGCCTGAATCCGCTTTAATTTTCTTCCCCACATCGATCATCGTATTACCAACCATGGTGGTGTTCTTTGTGCGGTGCAACTCGATGGCTACTTCGTCGCCTCCAAACGTGTTGAAAGCCAACCGGTTATCGGCCGATCCCTTTTCGTTGGCTTTGACCCACGGCTCTTTGGCTAGGTGACTGTCCTCATCCCACCAAAGATGGATCCCGCAAGCATTTCGCTTGAACGTGTTGTGCGCGATCTCATTACCCCGGCCATGCTCGATGTTGATGCCGCCGCGTTCAGCTCCGTAACCAAGCTGGCCATTGCCGATCATGTTGTTGCCGGCCATCAATGTGTCTTGCGAGTAGCCCGCCCAGATACCGCAAATAGCGTTATCGATCAGGGTGTTGCCCACGATGTGGTTGTCGAAGCTGAAAGTCATCTCGATGCCATGAGCGGCTGCGTAGGAGAAGTCGTTGTTTGCGATCAAGTTCTTGTTGTTCCCCGAGCGAGTCGTTCCCGCCAGCGACTCGACCCCTCCGAAGCCAAACAGCCCGTCCCCGCAATGGGTGGCACTGTTCTCGGCGATCACGTTTTCGTTGCACTGCTCGAACATCAAGATGCCGGCTGAGTCCTGGCCTCGGTTGTAAATGCCGTGGCTATATCCGCGAATGCAGAAATCGAATGCGTTCCGGGTGATCAGGTTCCGGCTTGAACGCCACAGCGCTAATCCCCAACCCGAAAGGAAGGAGCAGTCGTTGCCGTAGATCTTCGAGTCGTGTACCCGATCCAGGATAATTCCGTTCTGACCGCGGTGAGCGCGAACGTTGCGGATAGTGACGTTGTCGGACCTCTCTACATAGATGCCGGCTCCGTAGTTCTTCATCCATTCGTAGTGATCGTTGTTGTGCGGGCGCAGCCAGTCGCTGCCCACTTCCAATCGCCGGGTCGACTCGAGCTTCTGCTGATAATTCCCCGAGACATCGACGTTATCGATGACCAAGCCGGGTGCCTCCACGGCGTGAATCCCCACCTTGTAGCCGCGCACCTTCGCGTTTTTGAGGGTGATGTTTTTTCCGGAAATGAGGATTCCGGTGCCCAGATATTGGTTGGGTTGCCAAACTTCGGGTGCACCGATCAATGATGCTCCGCCAAAATCGACAGTGATGTCATTGCCCTTGATATGTACGACACCATCATTATCAATGTCCAGACAAATGTGTTCGCCCGATTCAACGTGCGAGTTGCCGGTGAGGGTCAGGTTGTCTTTGGGTATGACCTTCTTGATTTCAGGAGGATCTGCAGCTGGATCAGCCGCCGGTTGAAAGAATAGCCCAGCACAGATCCACAATCCCCAAATAACGATCATACCTTCAACCTTGCAAAACGAGTTTCGAAGAGATAGAGCCGCATACGTCGATCAAGCACAAGATTCAGGGGCGAAGCGTAACCGCAAATGAACCTCGCCCCAAATCTTGGGCCAAGCCTCGAACGATCCGCTCTTGGTTAGGTGGTTGATCGCCGCAGCCAGACTTTCTGGAGGTGTTTCGCGTCGATGTCCTCCAGCCCCGGGACGACCCGATCAGCCCCGTGCAGCTCAGCAGTTTGGCCTATACCCAGGACAGGCATCCCGGCTTGCCGGGCAGCTTGGATTCCCGCAACCGCATCTTCGATCACCAGGCAATCCCGCGGTGCCACACCAAGCCTCTTGGCTGCCAGGAGGAATATGTCGGGTGCGGGTTTTGATTTGGCTACCTCATTTCCATCGACTACCACCTGGAACGAGCAACTCAAGCCGACTTGCTCCAAGATTCTGCGGGCGTTGCGGCTCGATGAAGCAACCGCAACTTGAATATGGCGATCTTTCAAGTCCGTTAGCAGCGTGCCTACGCCGGGCAGGACATCACTCGAACTCAAGTGCAGTAGCAGTTCTTGATACGTGTGGTTCTTTCGGTCAGCCAGGGCATGTTTTTCCTGCTGCGTATAGGTTTTCTTGGCCCGTTCCAGCACGATGTCCAGGCTATCCATTCGCCCGATGCCGCGAAGACGTTCGTTGTCCGACCGCGAAAAAGGTATGTGTTCAGCCTCGGTAAGCTGCTGCCATGCCTGAAAGTGCAGCTCATCCGTGGTGACTAGCACCCCGTCGAGGTCAAAAATGACGGCTGCGAACTCGGGCGGGCCTGCTTGGGCGCTCGCCGAGTTTTCCAGGCCATGAGATGTTTCGGTGCTCGAAGATATCATCCTGTCTCCGTACTTGGCTCGAATGTCGCTTTCATTTCTCCCTTCCTCAATATCGGCAGCTGGCCGACTTCGCCCCGCCCCAGATGACGGAATTACTGGGCCTGTGGCGTTCCAAAACTGCTCTTCTTGACACTCTTAAGGGCTACGCTACGATGCACGGCTCGGAATAACCCCTGATTGGACGATTTCCAGATAGGGTGGCGCGGGCGTCACGGGATTCGCCCGGACCCACAAACTAAGCCCGGGTGGCGGAATTGGCAGACGCGCATGGTTGAGGGCCATGTCTACGCAAGTGGGTGGAGGTTCGAGTCCTCTCCCGGGCAATGCTCCCCCCAGTTACTCAGACCACGTCGTTGGACAGATGGTCCCCAAATACCCCGGTGATCCAAATCGCATCCAAACCTCTTTGGCTCATTTTTCTCTCTGGGATGCCTGCGTTAATTTCTTTTCAGATAATGGGTTGCAGCCAGTTTCGGGGGGCGTCCGCTCCGGATGGCAACCAGGCTGATCGTCTCATGGCCGCCTATCCGGATCTTGCTTCGGGTCGGTTTGCGGTCATTGCCGACTTCGAGCAGTTGGAGCATAACCAGCTGTTCACGGTGGTGTCGCACTCAGGGCGGGCAACCTGTATGCCCAACTCCCCGGATGGTGCCCCGGGTACGGGAAGCCGATGCCTAAAGGTCACCTTTGCCGATCCCCTCGATGCCTTGGTAGTCAGCAATCAGAATGGCAAGACTTGGTCTCTGCGACGCGACTGGCGCGATTTTCATCTGCTAGTCGGATCGATCTATTGTCCGGTGGCAGCCGCTGACCTTGAAGTAGCCATCACGGGTGGGCCAAAGAGTCATTCATCCAAGGTGTATGCCAGAATCAAACTTGAGCAGGGCTGGAACGTCTTGCGGCTGGATTTGTCTGAGGCGGCTACCCGCGTCCCCCTGGATGATGTGCGGGAGATGCGATTTAGCCTACCCCTGGTTGAGGAATTGACCACACTCGCCTTCGATGATTTAATCCTGGCAGACAATCAGGAAAACTTGTTCGGCGAGCCAGACGACGTGAACGAAGGCCTCTACATCCAAAAGAGAGGCCGTCGCTGGCATATCGGTGCTGCCGGTCGGTTCGAGATCGGATTCGCCAACGCACAGATTGTCCACTGGTATGACCTGCGGACGGACCCATCGCGGCTCAACAACCTCTTGGGTCGCTGCGTCTTGGGGCCTACACCCGTGGTGCTGCCCCCCAGCGGTAATCCAAACAGCTCGACACCGCCAGATTTCTCCTCACTGGGCGGTACGGTAATCGCCCATCAGGAGGTGACCGAAGCCAGTTCGGCGCGGATCGTCGTAGTTTGCACGCTTTGGTTCACCGATGGCGGGGACGATCCTAAGTTGCAGGGCCCTTATCAGCGGTGGTCGTACACGATTTTGCCCACCGGACAGATCTATGTGCAGTTGACCTGCACCACGAGCGTCGATGCGTGGGCACCAGAGAATATCGGATTGGTGGTCTCGCGGGCGGATAACGGTCAGTTGCTTCCTTTTGCCCATCGCACGGCCCAGATTGAAGACCTCCCCGCCTTACGCCACCTTGCGTATGGTGGGGCTGCTTCAGCCCAACCGGATGGTCCTGGATTCGCCTTTGCCGTCCATGACGGCAGAACGGCGCCGATTATGGATCTGATTCCCCAGCCTGAGTTGCGTCAGTTCAACTTGGTCGCCTCGGGCGGGCACATCGATGGAGATGAAGAGACTTGGTATTGCCTCTTGAACCTATGGGCCCGGGATTCAATCGACGAAACCTCCGCGGGGGCGATGGCGGTCGACTATTGTGACCCCAAAGTCTTGGAAATAGGCGTCGGCGAGCTGGTTACAGATTCACTCGGCGATGAGAACGGAGATGGTTACAACGAGCGTTTTGGAACCAGCGTGCTTCAACCGGCTGGGGATCTAGTTCGCTTCTGGGTTGGGGCCTCTGGCGAGGTTCGGTTTTTTCCCATGTTCACCATTCAAGGGATCGACGGCCGGCAGGCATGGGTTTACGTCGATAATGTCATTCTTGAAGGATCCGCCCGCGACACGCAGGGTAACTTACTGTTTCAGCTGCCTGGCTTGGTTCGAAGTAAGACCCTGGTAGAGGTCGTCCTGCGCAAGAATCCCTAAATGCCGGATTCTTGACGAATGAGCCGCTGCGGACTACCTTCCGGGCTTTTTACAACCACGGCTCGGCACCTGAACCAGGTTAGCCGATTATTGGAGTTGGGGAGGCCTGGATGGCCAAGAAAACGAAATCATCGCCAAAGCGTACCTCGGCGCGAGGTGCTGCAAAGTCTGCCTCAAGCGGCAAACGGTCCAAGTCGTCGGTCAAGAAATCGACCAAGCGGACTAAATCTGCCAAGAAGGTAGCCCCCAAGAAGAAATCAACCAAGGCTTCCAACCCAAAGAAAAAAACCGCTAAGGGTTCCAAGCCCAAGAAAAAATCCGCGGCAAAGAAGAAGGTGACGAAGGCTAGTCAAAAGACTGCCCGTCCCGTCAAGTCGGTCAAAGCCCCCTCCGCAACCCAAAAGGTCAAGAAAACCAAGCCGGCCTCCAAGGCCAAGCGCAGTAGCTCGGAGGAAGTCTACACCCCGGTAAAGGTACGCCCACTTCCAAAGACCAGGCTGAAGGACGGCCAACTCCAGGAATTCCGGGCGATGCTGCTAGCCAAACGCAGAGAATTAGTCGGCGACGTTGATAATCTAACCAACGAAGCCCTGCGCCGAAGTCGGAGCGAAGCTTCGGGCGATCTTTCCAGCATGCCCATCCACATGGCTGACATCGGGACCGACAATTGGGAGCAGGAATTCACTCTCGGGCTGATCGACAATGAGCGGGCACTGCTCAAGGAGATCGACGGCGCACTCAATCGCATCGCCGATCGAACGTATGGGGTGTGCGTGGCTACCCGGAGGCCGATCAGGCTGGCAAGACTGCGGGCCAAGCCCTGGGCCAAGTTCTGCATCGAGCACGCCCGTCTCGAAGAGCGCGGACAAGCCTGAGTCAATCAACCGAAAGGCTCCGCAGCTATGGTTACTACCGAGAAGTCAGCACGACCGGATCTGGGTTCGATCCCAAGTCATTTGTCAGCCATAGGATCCCCTGCAGCCCACGCGCGTCTCTGGACTGTCGCGGCCGTCTGCCTTTGGGTGGATCTGGGCACTAAGCAGTGGGCTTTCTCGATATTGGGCCACGAAGGTCGATCTTTGATCCCCGGCTTCCTTGAAGCCCAGCGATCCCTCAACTCGGGTGCCTTGTTCGGTTCTTTCTCTGGATGGGTAGCAGCCTTCATTGTCGCTTCGTTGCTGGCACTAGCCTTTGTGCTCTATGTGTTTGCAGCCAGCCACCGCAAGCAGTGGTTTCTGCATCTTGGCCTGGCTTTTATTCTGTCTGGTGCATTGGGCAATCTCTATGATCGTAGTTTCGTTGCAGCGGATGTGGTCCTCACCAAGGCTGTTGACGGCGGAAAAGCCAGGCAGGACATCGGCTTGGTTGTCTCGTCCGATGGGGACGACCCGGTTGTGGTTGCCAGCTATCCAGACAAGGCTCGCGAGCGCCGCTACGCAAAATCTGAGATCCAATCCATCGAACGACAGGGCGTCGTGCGCGATTTCTTGCGGTTTACGCCGATCGGAAAATTCGACTATTGGCCTTGGGTATTCAATGTTGCCGACGCGCTGCTCGTTACCGGGGTGATCATGTTGATGCTTACCTTCTGGCGCGAACATCAGCTCGTCAAGCAATTAACCAAGCAAGAGGATTCGTCTTCGTGAAGCCGTCGCGCGAAGGCGGCTGAAGCCGGCTAGCGACCTTGCGCGGGAGATGGTGTGGCTGGTCATTCGCATGCCAACGAATCAGATTTCATGGCTCGGGCCATTCGCCTAGCGCGAAAAGGCCAGGGCTATGCCGAACCCAACCCCATGGTCGGTTGCGTCTTGGTTAAGCACGGGCGGATCATCTCCGAGGGCTACCATCGCCGGTTCGGGCAGGCCCATGCGGAAGTCAATGCCCTCAAGCAGGCTTCCAGCGGCGGCAAGGGCGCGACAGCCTACGTTACCCTGGAGCCGTGCAGTCACTTCGGTAAAACCCCTCCCTGCGCAGACGCACTCATTGAGGCAGGTTTATCCCGTGTTGTCGTGGCCATGAGGGATCCATTCCCCGAGGTCGCAGGCCGAGGGATTCGCCGATTGCGACGGGCGGGCATCCAGGTAGACGTTGGTCTTGGTCAGTCCGAGGCGAAGGTACTGAATGCTCCATACTTGAGCCTGCTCAACAAAATGAGACCCTATGTGATTCTCAAGTGGGCCCAGAGCATCGACGGCTGCATTGCTACTCACACTGGCCATTCGCAATGGATTTCCGGGGCAGCGTCCCGCAGAATGGTCCATCGCCTGCGTGCGCGAATGGACGGCATCTTGGTGGGCATCAACACAGCCCTGCAGGATGATCCCCTGCTGACCGCCCGAGATGCTCCAACCCGCAGAATCGCGACCCGCATCGTCTTGGACACCCAGCTGAGAATCCGGCTAGGTTGTCAACTGGTCGAATCCGCCAAAGAGGTGCCACTTCTTGTCATGACATCCAAAGCTGCACTGGACCGAAGGGCCAAAGCCGCAGCTCTACTCGAACGCCGCGGCGTGGAACTTGTTCCTTGTTCGGTGGGCAAGAACAGCATCAGTCTAAAGCGGGCGTTGGCGATCCTAGCCAAGCGGCGGATGACCAACATTCTCGTCGAAGGCGGAAGTGCTATTCTAGGCAGTTTCCTGGATGGAGGTCTTGCCGACGAAGCCTACGCGTTCGTAGGCCCTCTGCTTATCGGCGGGACGCAAGCTCCAAAGGCCTACCCGGGTAAGGGTGCAGCTCGCGTCGATGCAGGCATCGCCATCAAGAGTACGCGAATCAGCAAGATAGGCCCCGACATCTTGCATCATCTAAGATTCGTCTAGGCTGCTATCCCGAAACTTACAGGCTGGGTGTATCGGGTCTTGGCTCGATCGATGTGCTGTGCTCGTCGCAGATTCCGGACAAGTCGTACTGGTATGGTAGGCCAACTGGGCATTATTTCCCACACTAACTCGCCTCTTCAGCGGCCTCTTGGATCGCACTATAATTTGCCTGGCTGCTGATGGGAAACCAACCAGCCTGGGCGACCCTCTAGAAAACGGAGATCGTAATGATGCAGGCTCAGAAGCATCCGGCTTGGACCGCATTTATCGCACTCATGTTACCCTTGGCTCAGTTCCTAGTTGGATGCAACGGACCTGTCCAGGAATCTGGAGCCGGCGGCGACACTAGTTCCGATAGCCCGCCTGAGATCCCTCCGCTCTCAACACTGAAGATCGATTTCGAGGTCTTCCCCACTCAGGCAAGCAAGTTGATCGATGGCCAAGCCCAACTGATTGACGATGTCCTCCGGTCGGACTGGATATTTTCTGCTTCAGTGGTTGCCATTTGGAATACGCTGCTGGCTGCTACGCTTACCGTGCCGGTGGCGGCCTACGTCGAGTCGTTCAATCATCAGCCCGAGCTTCAATCCGATGGGTCATGGGAATGGGCCTACGGATTTGTGGCTGCGGAGTTAGAGCACACCGCGCGACTGCAAGCTAGGCTTCTTGATGGCGACGTGGAATGGAAGATGCTCATTTCTCAAGAGGACGCGTACACCGATGTTCTCTTGTTTTCCGGGCTTTCCAACCTGGTAGGCACAGCCGGCACTTGGACGCTGAACACCAATATTGCCGACCTCATGCCTTTCATCGAGGTTGAATGGAGCCGCAACGCCTCCGCAGGAAAACTGGACATCACCTACACCAACATTGTGCCAAACGGGCCGGAAAACGGTGGCTTCATTGCTGCGTCGGTTGGTGCGGAAGGGCTTTTTGAATCGACCTACCAAGTCTTCGGAAAGGTGCAGGACAACCTCACCGAGATCGAATGGAATCCGGCAAGCAAAGATGGCCGAGTCCGAGATCAAGACAAATTCGGCGACGACGAATGGCATTGTTGGGATGAATCGCTGCTCAACATCGACTGCCCGACGCGCGATGACCCTGACGCATGATGGGCGGTAACGTCAGCGCCGGCGCTGCACTTGCCATTCGAGGGAGACGAACACAGAGATGACTTCCACTTCTCAAGAGAACAACCTGTGCGCCGTATCATGATTCATGCCCTGGTGTGTGGATTGATCACCCTGGCGACATGGACGTCTACGTGACCTCTGCCAGCGGTCACCCCAATCGACTGCACGAGAGCGACGGTTTACTGGATCTGTTTGTGGGCCGGTACGACGTTCGCCAGTTATTCTTTCGCTTCGACAGCTACTTTCCTGATTTTCCAAACGCGTTGCTGCATAACGGCGGCATCGTCGATGGCGTGCCCCAATTTAGCGACATCACCACAAGCGCAGGTGTAGTTGGGAGACCCAAACCCAGTCTCGCCGCGGGCTAGGCCTGCGCCCTTGGTGTTGTCCGTCTGTGCGGTTATGGTCACCCGTTCATGCTTGAACTCGAACAAGTCTCCAAGTGGTTTGGACTGACCCAGGCGCTAGATGCGGTCACCCTCTCGGTTGTTCCCTGTCAAACGACCGTACTGATCGGCCCGAGTGGGTGCGGCAAATCTACGCTGCTCCGTATCATGATTGGCTTGATTGATCCAGATGGGGGCACGGTCCAGTTCGAGGGAACCACCATCTCCCCTGAAATCATCAACGAGCTTCGGCACAAGATGGGTTACGTCATCCAGGAGGGAGGGTTATTCCCCCACCTGACCGCCCAGGCCAACATTACCGTGATGGCCCGCCAGCTGGGTTGGCCCGAGGATCGAATGCGGGATCGTCTGGCTAACCTGGTGACACTGACCCGCTTCCCATCCGACGGGTTGGATCGCTTTCCTGCCCAACTCTCGGGAGGGCAGCGGCAGCGCGTAAGCCTCATGCGGGCTTTGATGCTCGATCCTGACTTGCTCCTGCTCGACGAGCCACTCGGGGCACTCGATCCAATGATTCGCACCGAACTTCAAGACGACCTGCAATCGATCTTCCGCGAATTAGGCAAGACGGTGGTGTTGGTGACCCACGATCTAGCAGAGGCGGATTTCCTGGGCGATACCATCTTGCTAATGAACGAAGGCGTCATTGTTCAGCAAGGAACGATTCAGCAAATGCTCGGCGCCCCGGCTGATCCCTTTGTACGGCGGTTCATAGAGGCTCAAAGGCGCCCTATCTCCTCCACGGATCCTATCCAGTGACTCGACTTGGCATCTATCTCGTCCTGGCTGTGTTGGCTTCTTCGGCCGTAAGAACCGAGGCTGATGATCCTGCCGTCGAGGTTCGTATTGGCTCCAAGAAATTTACCGAATCAGTCATCATCGGCGAGATGCTCAGCCATCTAGTCGGCGAAGCCGGCGCCCAGCCGATTCACCGCCGCGAATTGGGGGGCACGCGGGTGTTGTTCAATGCCTTGCAGGCCGGCGACCTAGACGTCTATCCTGAATACACCGGAACTATTACTCAGGAAATACTAGCTGACCGCGACTTTCAAGCTGAGTCTGCCATCCGTAGCGCCTTGGCTGAAATGGGCATCGTGATGGGCAAGCCGTTGGGTTTCAACAACACCTACGCCCTTGGCATGCGCAAACCTGACGCCGCAAGGTTCGGCATCAAGACCATCTCGGACTTGAGAAACCAACCACAGCTTCGCTTCGGATTTACCAACGAATTCATGGACCGAGGGGATGGCTGGCCTAGCCTGCTCCGGCGCTACGGATTGCCCCAAGAAAACGTGCGAGGCCTGGATCATGACTTGGCTTACCGAGGCTTGCAGGCGGGCGACATTGATCTGATCGACCTCTATTCGACTGATGCGGAGATTCAATACTACGACCTGTTCGTGCTGGTGGATGACCTGCAACATTTCCCAAGATATGAAGCCGTCTTGTTGTTCCGGGCCGACTTAGCCAATCGAGTGCCAGGTGTGGTCACTGAATGGAACAAGCTCGAGGGGGAGATCAGCACGAAGCAGATGATGGCTATGAACGCCCAGGCGAAGCTGGAACGAGTCCACGAATCAGCCGTTGCGGCTGACTTTCTCAATCGTCGATGGAGCTTGAACCTCAAGAGCGACCAGCAAACACGCCTAGCCATGTTCTGGCAGACCACCTGGGAACACCTTTGCATGGTAGGAATCTCCATGCTAGCTGCGGTGCTGGTGGCTGTGCCGCTTGGCGTCTGGGCGGCCAAGCAGGCTAGAATTGCCCAGATCGTACTGGGTGGTGTTGGCATCATCCAAACCATCCCCGCCCTCGCCCTGTTGGTGCTCTTGATCAAGCCACTGAAAATTATCGGCTTGCCGGGCTTGGGCGCGCCCCCAGCCATCGTTGCCTTGTTTCTGTACAGCCTGTTGCCGATCGTGCGGAACACATACACAGGGCTGGTCGATATTCCCGCTCACATTCGTGAGTCTGCACTCGCCTTGGGGTTGCCTGGCTGGGCGCGATTGCGGTTGGTTGAACTTCCCCTTGCATCGCGAATGATTCTGGCCGGCATCAAGACGGCTGCGGTGATCAATATTGGCTTTGCCACGTTGGGGGCGCTCATCGGCGCTGGCGGCTATGGCCAACCCATCTTGACGGGAATTCGATTGGATGATTACGGACTGATCATGATGGGCGCAGTGCCGGCGGCTGGCTTGGCACTGGTTGCCCAAGGATTGTTTGAGTGCGCCGAGCGATTGCTGGTGCCCAAAGGGCTGCGCATCAACACTTAATCCTTGATTCACAACAAACGCTTGACATCGCGTCTAAAACCGCGAAAATCGCTTTCATAATCGAGCCAGGGCCTCCGCCGCCTGGCCTTTCCTCTTTCTACTCTGATGCTGAGCGGGCTTTGCGTATACGCAAAGCCGAGCATACGAGGCAAACATGACCCAATCAGGAACTACAGAAGCAACCACAAAATTCAATGCTGCGCCGCTGGTTGCGGATTGTCATGCCCTGGCAAGGCGTTACCGGCGAATCCGTAGCTTCACCGAATCGCTTTGCAAGCCGCTGGTCACTGAGGATTATGTCGTCCAAACCATGCCGGACGTTAGCCCGACCAAATGGCATCTCGCCCATTCGACATGGTTCTTCGAGGCCCTCGTTCTAGCCAAAGCTGATAAAGGCTACTCATGGTGGCAAGAGCAGTACAAATACCTGTTCAATTCTTACTACAACAGCATCGGCCCTCATTTTGATCGTCCGCGGCGCGGCGTCTTGTCGAGGCCCACGGTCGAGGATATTTTCAACTATCGCGAAGAGATCGATGCTCGCTTGGTTGAACTATTGAACCGCATCGATTCTGCCAGCCCGTTGCTGCCGGTGATCACCCTCGGTTTGCACCACGAGATGCAGCACCAAGAGTTGTTGCTGACCGACATCAAGCATGTGTTCGCCTCCAACCCGCTCAGGCCCATCTACTGCGAGCAGCTTAGTCGAGCGACGACGACCCAGCTGCCACTTAACTGGAAAGCCTATGATGCAGGCTTGGTTCGGGTGGGCTATGCCGGGTCGGGTTTTGCTCACGACAACGAACTGCCCAACCATCAGGTTTTCGTTCCCCCATTTTCGCTGGCGACGCGATTGGTCACCAACGGCGAATACCTCAGCTTCATACTCGACCGCGGCTATGAACGGCCCGAGTTGTGGCTTTCGGATGGCTGGGTTGCCAAGACATCGCAAAATTGGACGGCTCCGTTGTATTGGCAACAGCAGGGCGATCAGTGGCAATACATGACCTTGGGCGGCCTGCGCGGTGTCGATGCTTCTGCACCGGTCTGCCATGTCAGCTTCTACGAAGCTGATGCCTACGCGCGATGGGCAAGGTTCAAGATTCCTCGGGAAGAAGCGTGGGAATTGGCAGCCAGTGACTTGAGCATCGAGGGCAATTTCGCAGAAAGCGGCAACTACCATCCGGTACCCGCGAAGGAGCAGACTGGGCCGGATGCGCTGTGTCAGATGTTTGGAGACCTATGGGAGTGGACGTCAAGCCCATACGTTGATTATCCAGGCTACCAGCCACCATCCGGCCCGTTGGGAGAGTACAACGCCAAGTTCATGTGCAACCAAATGGTGTTGCGTGGTGGATCATGTGCCACCCCGCAAAGCCACATTCGTCCTACCTACCGAAATTTCTTTCCGCCCGATACCCGCTGGCAGTTTTCCGGCATTCGATTGGCCAACCCCCTATGAATATTGAACAAACATCCCCTCTCATGCTTCATGATTTTGAACCACCGGCTGATACTTTCCTAGCCGACGTGCTCGAGGGTCTCGCCGAGCCACAAAAGACCCTACCGTGCAAGTACTTCTATGATGAAGTCGGATCCCAACTCTTCGATGCGATTTGCGAATTGGATGAGTATTATCCAACCCGGACTGAGTTGGCCATCATGGAAGAGCACGCCAGCGAGATGGCTACCTTGATTGGCCCGCGATCTTTGCTGATTGAATACGGCAGTGGTAGCAGCGTTAAGACCCGCTGGTTGTTGGACCATCTTCATGAACCAGCCGCCTACGTCCCCATCGATATTTCCAAAGATCACCTGCTTGCCTCAGCCCAGAAACTGGCGGCTCTCTATCCCCATATCGAGATCTTGCCGGTCTGTGCCGATTTCCACCAAACATTCTTGATACCTTCATCCAAGAAAAAAGTGGGCTGCAAGCTTGTGTACTTCCCTGGATCAACCATCGGCAATTTCATGCCGGATGAAGCTGCGGCGTTCTTGCGCAGCGTAGCCAACAATGTTGGCAGCGGTGGGGCGCTTCTGATCGGTGTGGATCTCAAGAAAGACCGCGCGATTCTCGAAGCCGCCTACAACGACGCCAAGCGCGTAACTGCCCGATTCAACTTGAACCTGTTGACCCGCATCAACCGAGAGCTGGGCGCCGATTTTGAATTGGCTGCCTTTGATCATGTGGCCACCTACAATGAATCGCTGGGTCGCGTCGAGTCCTACCTGGTGAGTAGCTGCGACCAGTCGGTCAAACTGAATGGGACTTCATTCACCTTCACCAAGGGCGAGCGCATCCACACTGAGAATTCGTACAAGTTCGACGTGCCCCAATTCGAGGCCTTCGCTCGCGCGGCTGGGTTCGATGTCGAGCGGGTCTGGATCGACGAGAATCGATTGTTCAGCGTGCAATACTTAACCAAGGTATGATCGCAGGGCAGAATGATGACGAGCCATTGCTGACCAAGATTCCCCATGCCAGAAGAGCAGGAAGAATTTACCTTCCGAACTGACAGCCAGTGCCGCCGAATTCTGCTAGGCCGACGCCTTTACGGGGTCGGCGGGTTCGTCTTGGCCTGCTGTTTTTTTCTGCCGGCAGTCAAGGGCTGCAACTCGCCCCATATTCCTGCCGAGGATGTCTGGGAAGGCGTCAAATCCGGCGAGATCTGGGACTGGAGCAGCCTGCCCCTCGCTCTTATTGCTTACATCTCCTCCTACCTATTCGGCCTGCTTGTGCTGATTACTGCAATCCGGTGCACTCGCGCAGATATCGTGCTTGATAGGCGCGCTGGCTCATCCGTGCTCGTTCTTATGCTCTTCGTATGTATTAGCCTGATTTGTCTCGTTCTTGAGGATCTCAGATCGTCCTCACGCGCATCTTCCAGCCTGTGGGTTGGAGTGGCTGTAAGCTTCTTCTCCGTGGTCTACTTCATCGAGTTCTGCCGTCGGGGTGCGTGGGGCTTGATTTGCATTCGACTATGCGCAGCCGTACTTTCGCTCGCTTGGTTTTCCCATTTTCTGATAGAAGATCCCGGCTCCACCTTGTATGGCTTGTGGTTTTCCATGATCGGAGGTGTGGCTATCCTTGTGGGAACGGTAATCGAAGCCATGGGTGTCTATCGGGTCGGCGCCCTCACGATCCTCAAGAAGGCGTTGATTTGCAGCCGCCCACCACCAACTCCTGGCAACGCCGGTTGCCGAGCATGTGGATACCTTTTGATAGGCTTGACCACACCGCGCTGCCCGGAATGTGGCCTGCCATTTGACCATCCGATCCCCGAGGCTGGGCTTGAGTCGACTTCGGGATGATGGCTAGCGGTGACAGATATTTTCGTGGCGCCCTGGTATGATTTTTTTCCGGGCTGATACTGGATGCGAGGCAGGCTCCTCGCTGATGCCCTCCACCGGCAAGATGCCGGTGCCACATTCTTCTTTACGAGCGGTGGCGAGACCTTGACCAAGCTTATTCTGATTGCCATGTGCGGTGGGCTTGGGGCTGTTACCCGCTATGCGGTCTCGGGCTGGGTGCAGCGGGCGACGGGTTCGGTTTTCCCTTGGGGCACGTTCGCGGTGAATGCGACGGGCTGCCTGTTGATTGGATTGCTGGCTGCGTTTTTTGCCGGACCTACGTTGGTGCGCGAAGAGTATCGGGTGGCGATTCTAGTGGGTTTGCTAGGTGGGCTGACTACGTTCTCAAGCTTCGGATGGGAAACATTGGCCCTAGCCACCGATGGGCAGTGGGGGTGGGCTATCGGCAACGTCTTGCTCAACAATGCCGTTGGCCTTGTCGTCGCCTGGGGTGGCTATCGCATTGGCGGCTTTGTCTGGGGAGGGTAACCTATGAAGATTCCTACCGATGGTTGTTTGTTGCGCGTATTCGTCGGCGAGAGTGATCGCTGGCAAGGTCAACCGACTTATGAAGCTATCGTTCGCAAAGCCCGCGAGCTGCACTTGGCTGGGGCGACCGTACTGCGCGGGTCGATGGGGTTCGGGGCTACTAGCTGCTTGCACACGACCAAGGTGTTGCGACTTTCCGAGGACCTGCCCATCGTGGTCGAAATTGTCGATGGCAGGGACAAGATCGACGAACTGTTGCCCCACATCGACGAGATGGTTGGTGAAGGCCTGGTCACCATGGAGCGCGTCCAAGTGATCCAATACCGGGCATCAACAACTCCCAAGTAGCCCAGCGCCCCTCCTGAAGCTCCAATGCGCAGCCTAGCCGATAAATCTGTGGCCTACCTGCGATCATGGAGTTCTCTTTTCTCCTCTGCAATAACTCGGCGCTGCCACCGTTTAGCATTTTATGGGGCACACAGTTTTGGGCGATGCCGTCAATTGATGGCATCATGAGAGAATCCCCCTTGTGATCTATGGAGGTGCTTAAAGATGAGAAACCGTATTGCGCGCCGATCGAGCATGCGTATGTCCAACCAGTCGGGAGATCGAGTCCGGTTCCTGGCGTTCGTTCTTGCCGTGGGGAGCTTGCTGCTGGCAATTCCGTCTGCATGGGCCCAGCCGAGTCCCGGCCCAAGCCCGGGTCAAGACCAAGTGGGTCCTGGAACTCCACCGGATATGGGTCCCCTCCCGCCGAGACCGAACCAACCCGATATGGGGCCAGTTCTTTCTGGCGATGAGGGCGGATTCTGCATCCAGGAATGCGAGGACGCTTATGGTCGAGCCTTTGAGAATTGCATGGAAGTAGTTGACAACGAAGTCGTCTGCCGGCGCCGGGCGAACCGCGTTCAGGGTGGCTGCGTGCGGCAATGTCGCGTTCGAGGTTGCATAGGCCGGTGCAGCCTGCTGGCTGACGAAGTCTTGGATGAATGCCTAGGTGAGGACGACGCCGAGGTTGATTGTGAAGCGCGGTCCGCCGCATTCGAGCGTCACTGCCAAGCCTCCTGCCTGCCGATCAATTGCCGGGAGCGTTGTCATCTCGCCGCCGGCCGCATCCATTACCATTGCATGGAAAATGGCGGAACCGAGGAAGAGTGTGCAGCCAAGAGCGAAGGCTACTTGCACGCCTGCCTCGAAGCACTTGGACCAGTGCCTTGCGGTGAGCGCTGTGCCCTGAGGTCTGCCCAAGCCCGACGCTATTGCCTGAGCAATGGCAAGAGCGAAGATGAATGCGATCATGTCGCTGAGGTATTCGCCAACGACTGCAACCGGGGTTGCCAAGAGTTGCCCTGCGAAGTCCGATGTGAAGTCGGCGCAAGAGTTGTGCGGGATCTTCGCGTCGAAGCCGGCGGAGAAGCTGCAGTGACCGACCAAGCAGCCCAAGACTTCATCACTGATTGCCAAGCAGGATGTGACGGCCCTGGCGATGAGGGTGAAGATCAGGGATGAGGAGACGTAAGTGAACCACAGGGGCGGATAGTTCCGGATTCTGACCTATAGCCGTTCCTAGGAATACCAAGGCCGATTTCGAATTCATCCCCATCGGCATTCTGTAACTCCGAGGTCGCCGCCGGTGCAGAGGCGAAAAGCTGAACCACAAAGACTCGAAGACACCTAAGGACAGCCAGTCACAGACGTTTCTAGCTTCTTGGCTTCTGCCTTTGCGGTTCTTAGTGACTCCTTCAGGCTCCCGATTTGGTCGCCTTCAGCTTTGTGGTTCAGTTTTCACCGGCCCCAGGGACCGCGGTACCACGATATCACTAAGAGACTGTCAATACCCAAAGGATCTGCATCCTACAGCACGCCCGCCGGCTAGAAGCCGGTGCCACAGAGGGAATTGAAACTGCCTCTAAGAACAGCCAATCTGCGGACGGCAACTTCTTGTTTAACTATCTTCGCGCTACTGATGTTTGGCGCAACCTAGTCCAGATAGCCCAATTCTTGCAGTCGTTTGTTGATCAGCTCTTCGTCTTCGGTCGCGTAGGTGCGATCTTCGCTCCCAGCAGTCTGCGTGTCGGCTTCGCCGGCAACCAGCGGTCGTTTGGTTACGAACTCATCATCGATGGCCTTGGTGAGCACCACGCCATCCATATCCTCGGGGACGGGTTCACCCAGCAGGTACATTAATGTGGGGATGACATCCATCAGGCGGGCGCCTTCGATGGTCCTACCGGATGGGATCATCGGGCCTTGGGCAGCAAGGATGCCGAACTCGCGGTGAGTCCCGCTCTTGGCGGCGTAGAACTTCTCTGCACCCGGCGCATCCAAGGCCAACCGCTCGATGGAAACTGTAGTGGCTGACTGAACCGACGACTTCCCTTGATAGGCATATCCGTTTGGATAGGTGCAGCGCAGGAGGACGTCTGGGCTTCGCTCTTTGTAGTCGCCCTCGTAGACGTCGTCGCGGTGGATGAATTGGGTGACCACCTTCTCCCCGGTGATCGGATCGGTCCAGTCCTGCAGCTTCTTCTTCAGCTCTGCCACGACCTGATCGTACTGTGACCCAGCCTCAACGACTCCCGAAGGCTCGCGATCCTTTACGTTGATCCAAATGGTTTGCAGATAGGGCAGCTCTTCGCTGAACGCCCTGGTCTTGGACCAATCGATTCCTCCGAATCGCAGGTAAGACTCCATCTTGTTGGCGATGCCCTGCTTGCGGCGGAAGATGTAGGCTTTGACTTTCGGCGGCAAGAAGCGCAATCCCCAGAATTTCGCTTTGTTGATGATCCGCATTTTCAGGCCCGCCTTAGGCCCGCCGCCCCGGAACGCCAGGAAGCCGTTATCCGCCAGCCACTTGTTCATGTAGAGAACGTGGTCACCCGAACCGCCGAATCCGTGGTCGGAGCAGATGATCTTGATCGAATCAGCCGGGCACGCTTCTAGGATCTTGGGCAGCCAATCGTCCAGTCGTTTGTAGACCTCGAAGATGGCGTTGGAGACCATCCTGCTGCTCGATTTGGTGTAGAGCGGGCTGTTCGGGTCGGTGAAGCGCCAGAAGTGATGTCCGATCAAGTCAGACTCGCCGAATAGAACCATGAATACATCCCAGGCTTCGCGGTTCAACAGGTATAGGGCGGTCTTGGCCTTCTGGTCGATGACCGACAGGATTTCCTTGAGGGCTTCCTCGTGCTTGTCCTCGCTCATCAGCCCCATGATGTTGGCTGAGGTGATGTACGGGCCGACGTTTTCACGCAGCTCGTTGAGCAACTCGGGCGGGTGCATGCTGGTTTGGTCAGCCTCACTGGCTGCTCCGGGTGCGTCGAAACCGCAGATGAGCGCCCCGTTGATCGACTCAGGCGGGTAAGAAACCGGAACGCCCATGCAGGCCACCCGCTTGCCAGAGCTACTGAGCAGACTCCACACCGTCTTGGAACGCACCCGCTTGGCATTGACGAACTGAATGCCATGCGTGCCGGGGACCCGCTCGGTGAAATCGAACACGCCATGCTTGCCGGGGTTCTTGCCGGTCAAAAAGCTGGTCCAGGCTGGGTAAGTGAAGTAGGGCACAGTTGATTGCAGTTTCCCGCTGGTTCCCTCTTTCATAAACCTGGCGATGTTGGGGAGTTTGCCTTCTTTGATCCAGGGATCCATCAGATCAAAGGTGGCTCCATCCCACCCGATGATTACAGCCTTGTGCGCTTTGGGCGTATCAGACATTTTTCTCTTCTCGTCGCAGTAGGAACCAGAGACAACATCGCCTCGGTTCGTGGTTGATCTCTTGCTCTATAGGTATCCAAGTCCAGAGAGGCGGGCTTCGATCGCCTGCTTCTCTTCGTCGGTATATTCACGGTTTTCTTGGTCGTCGCCCTCGTCTGACGGGGCGATGTCTTGCGTTTGTCCTGCCTCGATTCGTCCGCTGATGATGTCAGAGAGCACTTTACCATCCACATCATCGGGGGGCGTCAGCCCCAACATCGCCAGGGCGGTGGGAACTACATCGATCAGGTCAGCCTGTTCCTTCTCGCCTTGGGCCAGGCTGATATGAGGGCCGCCGGCGATCAGTACACCGTTTCGGCGATGAATGCCGGTGATGTCACGACCTGGCACTGCCGGGCCTTCAGGCCAATAGACCGGAGATTCTGAATCGTGTTTTGGGTGGGATTTCCCCATGGTAAAGGTGTTGCCCTCCCACCAATCCAGAATCAAGTCGGGGGCCATGGCTACCAGGTCGCCTTTGTAGATGTCGCGTGACCGGTAGGCCTTGGGGATAACTTGTTCCCCCGTCTTGGGGTCCTTCAGGCCTGTCAGTGCGCTAATAACTTGCTCGCACGCATCGTCGTAGGCGCTGCCATCTTCAACGGTTCCTTGGGCAAAGAGGCTTTTGCGGTTGAGCCAGACGCACGGCGACAGGGTGAAGCCTTCGTAGACAAATGCAGTTGTCTTGCTCCAATCCACCGCGGGTAAACTCATCGACTCGATGGCGCTTCTCCCGCCGGGGATGAGGCGCACCAGGGCAGCCTTTTGTTTGGCTGACAGCGTGCGCCGCAGGAAACTGTCTGCCGTCGAAGCCAGTTTCGACTTGAGTCCGCCCTGGGTATTTGCCCAAGTCAGCAGGCCTGCCTGGGCCAAGGCGTTATTGAGTCGAACTTGAGGCCCGCAGGTCGGACCAGCTCCGTGGTCGGACATAATCATCACGTCCGCTTCGGGGAATGCCTCCATAAGCCGGGCAAGTTCGAGATCGCAGTGGATGTAGATCTGTTCGATGGCATCCTCAAAGGCCTGGTACTCTGCTGACTCTACACCCGGGCATTGCGGGTGAGTGGGATCTTGCAGATGCCAAAAATGGTGCTGCACCTGGTCCGTCGCATTATAGATGATGATTAGCGCATCGACTGGCTGCTCATCGATCATAGCCAGGGTAATGTCAGTGCGCAGTGATTCGACACGTTTGAATTCTGCGATGGCACCCCGCCGGTCGTCGTCCGTCTTCATGTTGCCCAGGTGTCGATTATCAATGCGATAGGATCCGACCTTTTGCTGCACGCGCTCGAACAGTTCAGCCGGGTGGGCGATGCCGCTTCGTTCATCCGGCGCATCTAGCCCGCTGATCATGAATCCGTCGATGGCTTTAGGTGGGTAGGTCATGGGGACATTGACGCAACCGACAGCTAAGCCCGCCCGATTCAATAGCGCGCAGATGTCGTCATTGCGGTCTCTTCGATGACCACCGTTGGTGTAGTCGAATTGGTACTCCCCGTCCTTGCCCGGGGTTACGAAATCAAACAGCCCATGCTTACCGGCATTCTTGCCGCTCAAGAAACTGGGCCAAGCAGTGGCAGTCACTGGCGGAATCGTTGATCGCAAAGGTCTGTAGCTGCCGCGGTCGATCAGCTTCTGCACAGCCGGGAGCTTTCCAGCGGCTAGGTATCGCTCGAGCAGCTCCGGCGTTGCCCCGTCCCAGCCAATCAACAGCAAAGCAGGATGGCGCGTACCGCTCGATTGGTTGTCGTTTGTCTCTGCACTCATGCGATACTCGGTTCCTGATTTTCCAAGCTAACACGGTCAATTTTTCCCGTAGACGTCTTGGGAAGTTGTTCGAGGAAGAATACTTCTTGGGGCAGCATGTATCCTGGAATTCGCTTGGCTAAGTGTCGCTCCAGTTCATTGCGATCCAAGCTAGTTCCCTTGTGGCGCACGACACATGCCCGGATGCGGTTGCCGATCTGATCGTCGGGTACAGCCACCACGCAAACTTCATTGACTTGGTCATGGCTATAAGCCGCTGATTCAATTTCGCCCAATTCGATGCGATAGCCTCGGCTCTTGATCATGTGGTCGCGCCGGCCCTTGAAGGTCAGGTTGCCCGAGTCGTTCCAAATGGCTACGTCGCCTGTGCAGTAGAGCGTGCGCGTGCTGCCGGTCAGCTTCTCATCAACCACAAAGCGTGCGGCAGTCTGCTGTTCGTCGGCCCAATACCCAAGTGCAACGGTCGGTCCGTCTACCACGATTTCGCCTTCAGTATTGATATCGGTGATGGCTACGCCAACATTGTTACGCAGATAAATGGTGTCACCACTTGACCCTGTTCCGATAGAAACCGGCGCATCTCCACTTGGAGGGGCGGGAACGCGGTAGGCAGTGCAAACATTGGTTTCGGTCGGGCCGTAGAAGTTGAACCAATCAGCGTGGGGCAGCTTTTCCATCCAGGAGCGCAAGTATTTCGTGGCGAAGACTTCGCCGGCAAAGATGATCTTGCGCAATTTTGGATAGTTGAATCGATCCACGCGCCCCCGCTCCCACATTTGGATGAGGATGGACGGCACCGAATACCAAACAGTGATGCCGGCTGAGTCGATCCATTGGGCTAGACTGGGCGGAAACATGGAAGCTCCGTCGGGCACCAACACCAACGTCGCCTGCGATCTTGAGGCGACGTATAGATCGAAGATCGACAAGTCAAAGTGAAAAGGGGCGTGGCTGGATAACCGGTCGTTAGGCCCGACCTGCACCTCATCGCAGCTCCAGTCAACAAAGGCCAAGGCGTTTCGATGGGAGATCATCACGCCCTTGGGTTGGCCTGTGCTGCCGGAGGTGTAGAGGATGTAAGCCAGGTCGTCCGGGCCAACCGAAGCGGGATGATCGAGAGGCGAACAGTCCATCACTTCGGCGCGGGTAATCACCGGGAACTCGAAATTGCCTGCTAGCGACTCGGGCACTTCGTCAGCATCCATCAGGACAAGTTGCTGCACGCCCGAACCATCAAGTTGGCCGATCAGTCGCTTGGCCTGTTGCATGCAGGTGCAAACGGACTTCATGCCGCAGTTGCGAATCATGTAGGCGAGCCGGGGCGTCGGGGCGCCAATATCCAGCGGCACATAGGCAGCCCCCGAAGCCATGATGCCATAGAGGGAGGCCACTGCATCGCTGCTCTTGGGCATCATGACGCCCACGCGATCACTCTGCTGGATGTTGGATTTCTTGAGCTGGGCGGCCAGCCGTCCAGCCCGATCCGCCAATTCACCATAGCTGAGGCTACCCCGAGCATCTTCGACTGCGGGATGGTCGGGACGAATGCGGGCTGCATCCTCGAGTAGATTGGTTAGTAGATTAATCATGTTTGCTTAGGAAACCACCTGCTTTTTTTCGACATAGGCAACCAGGGCGTTCATGGTTTCAAAATTCTCCGGCATGATGTCCAAGTCTTCGACCTTGATGCCAAAATTCGATTCGAGAAACTCGATCAGTTGGTGCAACCCAACCGAATCCACGACGCCGCCTGCCCCCAAGAGAGGATCTTCAGGCCCTGGGACGCGAGATTCATCGTCGAAAAGGATTTCTTTGCAGATGTAATCGTTCAATGACGCTTGTACGTCGGCCATTTGTCCACCTCATTAGATCGTATCAAAAGATGTCGGTCCCGCTGTCTTGAGGCTGCTCGACTTCAACCCGGCAAGTTCACGAAGTTATCACGGTGCGCTTCCAACCCCGACAGCCTCTCGTTGTTCGACGGGGCTGGGCGCGTGGTACGTTCCATTCTCGGTGGAAAGGGCTTTTGCTTCAAACCGAATCGTGTCCTGGTTGACGTCCACACTTAGCCGGCGCCATGTCCACCACTCCCAGGGATACTTGCGAACGTATTGGTCCAGGACGGCCACACAATCCTCAACACAAGCTTGGACTGCCTGGACTGAATCCTCTTCGCAGCAAATGGGCGGATGGGCGATCAGGCGATGCCGCGTACCACCATCGGGAATAGCGTAAACCGATATGATTGGTGCCCCGGTATGGGCTGCCAATCGGGCTGGCCCGGTCGGCAATTGCATGGCGCCGCCCAAGAATGGGACATCCGCAAAGTCGGTGCCCATCATGCCATCGCCATTCATGCCCACAGTCTCTCCTTGCTCGAGCAATTTGACCATGGTTCGGAAGGTGAAGAAGGGGCGATGGTAAATCACCTTCAACCCGCTGGCCTCTTCTGCGCGGGCCAGGGTATTGACTGCCAGCTTGGAAACTTGGCCTATAGTCTGCCCGGCATAGGTTTCGCCGCGGAAGACATGGTGATGGTTGTCAAAGCCCTGGGCCTTCATCGCCGGCCAAACCATTTTGGCCATGCCGAAATGAAAGACCAAGAGGATAACCCCCTTACCCTCTGCCTGGGCGGCTTCCATGTATTCCCGGCCTTCAAGTTGTGGGTAGGCGCGTTTGACGAAGCGACGGCCTCGCGCTGATGGGTATAGGTACCATTCGATGAAACGCTGATGTTTTGACACCAAGTAGCGCCGCATTGCGGTTTCTACCGGCAGATCCGAATTGATTTTCCGCAAGGCTAGGCCCAGTGCGTGGCGAACACGCTTTTGCCCGCCAGCAAGCGACACAAGCCAGTGGAGGCTACCCAGCATCCGAGTGATGTGGACCGCCCAAACAGGCCCCAGCAGCCGCATGACGGCTAGATGAGGTACATATACATACCAAACGCACAAGCTCTTGATTAGTCGCTGGATCATTGTTCTCAGCAATCGCCTCAGTGGTCCTATCTAGGTCGGCTAATCCCCGGGTCACAAACACAAATCCCCCATTGATCATCGACTGACCAATGGGGGAGCATTGATAATCGTGTTATACCCTGCGTTTGTTCGACTCCTCGGGATGGTTATTGAACCCATGGAGTTTCTAGGCGTACCCCAGAATTGCTTCGGCAGGAAGCTTCCCAGTGGTTTCCATTGCCTTCATATAAGAATCAACCAATTCGCCTGTAGTGGCTAGGCGGTCGTACTTAGCGTAAGCGACTTCCCGGGCTTTGTCGCCTAGACGCTTGGCCAATTCTTTATCGGTCAACACCTTAAGCAGGGCTTGGCCCATTGCCCGAGCGTCGTGGTCTGCGGTGACCAGGGCTTCGACCCCGTCACGCAGGCCTTGGCTTGAACCCTCCGTGACCACAACAGGCTTGCCAGCCGCCATGAAATTGAGCAGCTTGACCGGAACGCCTGGGCAATCCGGACGGGGAACCGCGGAAGTGTCAGCCGCAGCCAAGTACGGAGGTAGCTCAGAAAAAGGGATCACGGGCGGATACAGAACGGCATGGTCAACGCCCTCAGCCCGAGCAATCTCGTCGATTTCCTGCCTTTGGGCCTCGTCGTCCAGGGTACGCACAAAGGCGAGCTTGGCATTGGGCAGCTTGGCCAGGACTTCTTTCATGGCTTGGAGTAAGTAATCGATTCGCTGAAATTTGTTCAATACGCCGGTGTAGACGATCAACGGATCGTCCTGGCCAACGCCCATCCTGGCCCGCGCATCTCCCGGCTCTACGTCGGCGAACATGGACAAGTCGATGCCGAGCTTGATCATATCAACGCGGTTGCCGGCGACACCGGTATTTAGAAGAAAGTCACGGATCGTCGGAGTGTAGCACAGCACCCGATCAGCCAGTCGCGGCACACCATGGTCAAGGATGACCGCAAGCATCTTGGCCAACTTTGGAGGCCAAATGAACTTGTAGGTGTGCAGCTCATCGATCATCGTGTTGACTGCCCCGTAGACCAGGGGCACGCCTGTGGCCCACTTTGTCAAGCAGCCAGCCATGGCGCCTTCGTAGTTGATGCCATGAATCACATCAAGCTTGTGCTTGCGGGCAATACTAATAGCTTTGAAGGTCAGCAACACATCCCAGTACATCTTGGCGACGCTGGGGCCTACAACGATGTTGTCCACCGGGCCTACTTTTGGAATGCGATGGATGTTGACGCCGCGAACCGGTTGCGGTTGATGAGATGCGTAGGTGATAACATGGACTTCATGCCCAAGCTCCACCAAAGCCTCTGCCTTCTCTCGAATGCCGCCGGGCGTTCCGTGGCTTGCCGGAAATGGGCAAGCCGCGATGATCCCAACACGCAATGGACGACTCCCGTTTGATGGTTGCGGCTGCTCGCCTCTTCGGCTGAACATGGTTTTCCCCCTCGACTGTGAATACTGAACCTGGAGTGCCTTCTTACAGCGCCCCCAATGGATTTGAAAATCACCTTTCGAAGCGACTCGACTTCGAATCGATGAGACCCCACCTGACGATCAGATTTCCCGGAACTTCCCCCGGCGATCAAACCATGCCACGCCCACCCAGCCAAACTGGATCATTGGGGCGACATTATTCGGTCAAGCCACAATATTCCGAAGATTATCGCAAACCGACTGGTGGACCCCACCCATCGCGATGATCCGCTTTCGAAATGCCTAGTCCTTGGCTCGGAACACGGGTTTGCCCGAATTGTAGCCGCCGCCCGGCCTGGGGACAATCTTCGTCCCCGAAAAAACGAAGAAACGCTACAAGGCCCTGGTAAACAGGGCATGACGCCGTCGGTGCGGTTAGCAAAGGCCTGGGCTGCCGAAGATCGGCGCTCGCGTGCATTCCGGGTGGATGGACACCCGCATAGCCCGATAACCAGCGAGCACATCAGAAAAATCCGATCAAACCCCAAACATGTACGGAATTATGCCCGGGTCTCTCTAGTCGTCTCTAAGCTTGTTGGTCAATGGTTCTCGGACGCCCCAAAGTGACTCAAAACAAGAGGAAACCGCGAATCCTCTTGCAGTTGGGATTGCACGGTGATAAGATACGGGGCAAGTTAGCAAGGGGAGTGAAGCACCTAAGCGACCGGATGGATGATCAAATCTCGTAAACTTGTCATTTGGGCCGAGTAGTTACCCCCGCGTTGCGCAGGTCGCTTTGTAGCAGTTGAAGGGTATCGCGAACAAACGAGGGGCGGCATATCGAGTCAACCCCGCACGACGGAGCTGGCGAGTTGACTTGGGGAGGCGGAGGCAAGAACACAACAAGACAAATCAACAACGGGTGCTGTGTGCATAAGCAGCTCGACATCGCCCGACAAAAAAACAGGGGTGCGTTTTGTAGAAGTGGGGAGGGTTTTGTACCGCTAGCCCTTCAGCACTTCGTGGAGCACTTGGGAGGCGGTTTTGAGACGGAGGATTCGGAAAGAAACGTTTATTGTCGTGCCTTGAGTGCTTCGCCCGTGTGCAGGGCACTCTGGTCCGTTGACGCCCGACGATAAGGGTGGCCAACGGTGATTCCGTACTCAGCTTTTTAGCGGTGTTTCGGTTTAGTGATTGGGAAGGGTTCCCTAACGGAGGTATTGGATTATGAATGAAGCTACTGGATGCTGTCGCTGGCGCAAAGCCATCGGCGTAGCGGCCATTGGTTTTGTGGCGTGTAGCCTTTCGGCATACGCGGCCGTAGAACCAATGGGAAATGGTTCGGGTAGTACACCCGGAACCGACGAGAAATCGGGCGTGATGGCCAAGTCGCTCATGCAGTTTGAGCACTTTGGCACAACCAGCCCCGCTTATCTTTACAGCCAGTTCGCCGAGGCCAACGCCCTCCGCGGTACTGGTGTCTGCACTCCCGACTTGCCTTGCACGGGAACTCCCGAAGGCGAGAGCGGCGTACTTTGCACGGTCACCATTGGCCAACCGGCCCCAGACGACCAATTCAACAGCGGTTGCAACGCAACTACGCCTGCGTTCAGTCCGATCTCATGTGGCGAGACCGTCTGTGGTGAGGGCTTCTTCCTCACCGATGGCGGCAACCTCGCTCGTGATACCGACTGGTGGATTTTCCACGTGGACCAGCAGTCACTGATGACTTGGAGCGTTACCTCTGAGTTCATTCAGACCATCGGTATTCTGACCGGCAATGACGGTACCTGCCCGGTTACTGGTTTCTTTAATTCCGCTGCCACGGGTGCTTGCACCAACGGCTTTATTCAGGAATGCTTGGCTCCGGGCACCTACATGCTGTTCGTAGCCCCGAACTTCGGTGCCAACACCGGCCTGACCTTCTCCTGCCTCCAGTACGAGGCTACTCTGACTTGTGCGCCTCCTTGTATCGTGGCCTGCTGTGTCGGTGAGAGCTGTGTCGAGACTGATTCGTTTGATTGCGTGGATGTTTTGGCTGGTATCAACATCGGCGCCGGCTCTGACTGCACCAATCCCGCGATCTGTGCGCTTGGTTGCTCGACCGTAACTCCGATCCTTTGTGATGGGCAAGTTGCTATCGACAACACCACCAACAACGTCGTGCCAAACCCGTTCTTCACTTGTGCTGCTGGTTCGGGGCAGATCGGTGTGCTGTGGTATGAGTTCACCGCGACGGATGACTCCGCCTACGTCAACACCTGTGCGAGTATTCCGGCATCCGGTGGCGACTCGACCATCGCAGTCTACTCCGGTCTTTGCAACGCTGTGGACCTCATCGAAATCGGTTGTGGCGAAGATGAAGGCTGCAGTGATGCAAACAGCCCATGGCTGTCAGAGACCCACGTCACTGGCTTGACCGTTGGCAATTCCTACTTCATCCAGTTTGCTGCTTGGGACGCCGCTGCCCGTGGCCAATATGTCTTGGACGTGGTTTGCCCAAGTCCGGCGTTTGCACCGGGTCCATGCTGTCTGCCCAATGGTAGCTGCGAGATCCTATCAGAGACGAACTGTATCGCCGCCAGCGGCCAGTATCAGGGCCCAGAAGATCCTGGCGTATTCGACTGCGATAATGGCGATGCCTGTGGTGCTGGTGCCTGTTGCCAGAACACCGGTGCCTGTTCCGAGACGACCCAAGCCCTTTGCGAAGGCGTCATCGGTAGCACGTTTATCCCAGGTGCGAATTGCACGAGCGACACCGGCTTCACCGCCAACCCGTGTGACGGTACCTGTTGCGGTGGGGCACCGTTCTTCGCCTGCACCAACACAGACGAAAACTCATGTCTCACGACCTGGTATGCAGACGAGGCGTGCACCACCAACTTCTGGACCTGCCCGCGTCCGCGCTGTGCAACCATCAACGTTCCAGCCAACTGCCAGTCTCCAGCCCTCGAGTCGGTCTTCGGCGTCGATGTAGCTGTTCCTGGCAACATCATCGCCAGCTCGTCTGACTCGAACCAGGTCTTTGAAGACCCGGCCAACCCAGGCGTGCTTGTTGGTACGGCTGACATGGACGACTTCATCCCGGCTTCTACGCCGGTCAGCGAAGTTTGCTGGTGGGGCTTCTACTCCGACTTGAGCACCAATGCTCCAGACGGCGGTAAGTGCCAGGTCAACGACCAGTTCACCATCACCTTCTTCAACGATGGTGGCGACGCATGCCCAGTGGGCGCGCCAATCGCAAGCGAAACTGTCACTTCACTTCGCGCAACGACCGGCGACCGCGTAACGGCTAGCAGTAACTTGACCTACCAGTACAATGCTTCCATTACGCCGGTTGCAGTCATTCCAGGCCAGTGCTACTGGATTGCGATCACCAACAACACTGATCCTCTCCAGACCGGCACGCAGACCTGCCGTTGGTTGTGGGTTACCGCACCGTTCGCCGAAGGCAACGGCCGCTCTTTGGGTACTTTCACCAATGACCCAACCATCCCACAGAATTGTGCTGATCCGAACAACCGCAACGTTTGGGACTACGCATTCTGCCTCGATGTTGCCATCAGTCCGTGCGACTTCTGCGGCGGCGACTTCTGCGCCGGCGGCACGCCTGAAGGCGAGCCAATCTGTACCAATGGCTACGTCGATACGTTTAACGATGGCTGTGGTGCCAGTGATGGTACGATTACCACCAATGGTAACTTCACCAGCGTTGCTTGTGGCGACACCATCTGTGCGACGAGCGGTAACTACCGTTCTCCGATTCCGTGCCCGAACGGCACCGTAGATTGCCCGCTGGGTGAAACTTGCCAGACGAATGGCAATTGCACCGGCGATGATGGCTTCTTCCGTGATGTAGACTGGTACGCAGTGACTGTTCCTGCCTCTGATACCTACGAGTGGTGTGTTCAGTCCGAGTTCCCGTACACGACGGGCCTCATCAACACCTTCGGCCAGCCTAACTGCCCAATGGGTCTGCCATGGCTAACCTTGGCTGTTGGTGCTGCATGCGAAGCCAATTGTGAACCGACGACGTTGGACGCAGGTATTTACTACGCCGTCTATCGTCCTCAGGTCTTCAACGGCATCCCGTGCGGCAGCGAGTACACGGTCAGCTTGGTCTGCCCGGGTGTTGCTCCATGCGTTACCACGGCTGCTCGCAGCTGTAACCTCCACGGTGCGACGAACCTCTGCCTCGACATCCTGGCCAACAACATCGAGCCACGGCTCAGTGGTGTGACCAGCGTTGAGATAGACATTGACGCGAGCGTGGCTACCTCTGCTACGGTCAGTTGCGTCAATGGTGGCGATCTGAGTGCCTCAGCCAGCGTCTCGCAGGCTGGTAGCACGGTTACGGTCACCCTCGCCCCGGCACTGCCGGA
>JAJDDP010000081.1 GCA_029260235.1 Phycisphaerae bacterium
CTCGCCTGAGTTAGCCCGTTCAGAAAGATGGAAAGAAACTGCTTTGACCAAGAAGAAGGCTTGGGCATCGGTTCACATTCCCAGAAGCTATTTCGTCAGCGTGTTCATGGCCCAGAACCCTGATGTGTCTGCGCCGACTAACAAAGATTTGGAACCGCTGGTTGACGTGGAGAAAATACGAGTCAGAGGCTCGGTGCAAAACGTGTTGGGCACTTCAGAGCAGGAGTTCGTGCAGGTTGACTGGTTCCCCGACTTGGCGCCGGACGAGCGGGGCAAGTGGCGTGAGTCGCCATTGCTTGCCGGGGCCTCCGTCGGTGAGGCGGATCCCAGCGCTATGGGGACCATCTCCACCTATGCTCCGCAGTTGGGCATGGGAGGGTTGGCCCTGGTTTCTTTGGTGATGATGCTCATGCTGGTCCGCAAGAGCAGCAGAGCCATCAATATACTGCCTCCTGAAATCGAGCTTGAAGAAGAACCGGAAGAGTACACGCCGCTAGAAAATGCCAACCTGACCGAAGGCTACCTGACTGGCCAAGAAGTGGATGAAGATACGCTTCGCTTTAAGAACTACACCGATCAAGTTTCGCGCATGGTAGACGAAGACCCCGAGGTTGCGGCTGACCTGATTCGCCGCTGGATGGAGCAGAGCTGATCATAGCGGAGTAGATGAATGCCTAGCGGAACAAACGGTGCAGCCGAGGCGGATCAATCCGCAGAGAAACTCACCGGGACAACAAAGACAGCCATCCTCTTGATGTCTATGGAACCGGAAGTTGCAGGTCGGGTCATGAGTCAACTGTCGAAGGGTTTGGTCGAGGAGATCAGCCGTGAGATTGCATCCCTCGACTTGGTTGGGCCTGAGACACGCGGCAAGGTTGTCGAGGAATTCTACCACGTTGCCCTGGCCCGCCAATATGCACAGCAGGGTGGTCTGCACTACGCCAAAGATCTGCTCAGCAAAGCGCTTCCAGCAGATGAGGCAGACCGCATACTCGCGCAGATCACCAGTCAGGTCTATCAGCAGCCCTTCGCATTCTTGGGCAAAACCGACGGTGAAAACCTGTTGGCTTTCATTCAGGAGGAGCACCCTCAAACCATCGCCTTGATTCTCTCCTATGTGCCGGCGTCAAAAGCTGCAGAAATCCTGGCTGGTTTGGCCCACGAGAAACAGCTCGAAGTTGTATCCCGGGTGGCCAACATGGAGCAGACCAATCCGGAGGTCATCAAGGAGGTCGAGAAGGGGCTGGAGATGAGGCTGTCCGGCGTCATGTCGCAAACCTTCGAGAAGGTCGGCGGTGTCGAAGCTGTGGCAGAGGTATTGAACCTTTCAGATCGATCAACCGAAAAAGGCATCCTCGAAGCCTTGGAAGCCGAGGATCCCGACTTGGTCGAGCAGATCCGCCGCCTGATGTTCGTCTTTGAAGATGTCATGCTGGTGGACGACAAGGGCATTCAATCGGTACTCAAGGAAATCGACAACGAAGATTTGTCCTTGGCTCTCAAGACAGCCAGTCCAGACTTGCAAGAGAAGATCTTCAAGAATATGTCCGAGCGGGCTTCGCAGCTCATCAAGGAGGACATGGAATACATGGGTCCGGTTCGTGTATCCGATGTTGAATCAGCCCAGCAGAAAGTCGTCGATGTGGTTCGACGCCTGGAGGACGCCGGCGAGATCATTATCTCCGGCCGTGGCGGCGAGAAGGAACTGATTGTCTAAGAGGCGGTGGTTTTCTAAAGCTATGTCAACAGTCATCAAAAAAGGTGAGACAGGCAAGCTGGTGCGGCAGCTGGTCAGCTTCGACTTGGCCGATCACTTGGCCAATGCCCAGAAGGTGATCGATGCTGCCCAACGCCAAGCGGAGAAGATCGCAGCCGAGGCAAAACACCGGAGTAGCCAGTTGCGCATCGCTGCCCAAAAGGAAGCGTATGCACTAGGCCACGGTAAAGGGTATGCCGATGGCGTTGAGGCGGGAACCGCGGAGGGACTCGCCAAAGCCACCGAGAGCTTTGAACACAATCAATCCTCTCTGACTAACTCGTTGGCTAAGATTATCGAAGAGTGGGAGCAACAAAAACGTGATCTCCTGATCAGCGCCCGCCGAGATCTTCTGGAATTTGCCGTCGCTCTCGCTTCAAAAATCACCCGGTCAGTTGGCGAACTGAACGGGGATTCGGTACTGGCCAACGTTGAGCAGGCACTCCGTCTGGTCGGGGACAAGACGGACGTCACCATCCACATGCATCCGTCGGACGCAGAAACACTTCGCAGATTCGCCGATGGTCTAGCCCGAGATGTAGAGGGACAACAGCATATTGCTTTGGTCGAAGACGATGGCGTTGCACCAGGCGGTGCCATGATTTCAACCGGTGAAATGGAGGTCGATGCCCGCATCGAAACGCAAATCGAACAGATCACCTCTGTATTACTGGGCAGCATGCCGCCGGGCCGAAACCGCGATGTCCAGGCCGCTGATGCGAAACCTGGTGAAGAAGAACAGGGTGACCGGGCATGAGTTTCTTTGACCGCGAGAAACAACTCGTCCGCAGGGCTATGCCGCTTAGGATCACCGGACGGATCACCGAAGTTACGGGACTGACCGTTGTCGCGTCGTCCCTGCCCCTGCCGATCGGGTCGATGTGCCGCATCGAGCCGCAGTCGTGCCCGCCGATTGATGCTCAGGTCATCGGATTTGGTAGCCAAAGAACGACGCTCATGCCGCTGGCTGACCCGCTTGGCGTGACCGCTGGCGACCGCATCGTTTCTTGCGCCTCCATGCAGAACATTGGCGTCGGGCGGCAGATGCTAGGCCGGGTCTTGGACGGACTTGGTCGTCCCATCGATTCAGCCGGGCCGTTCGTTATTGAATCGCAATATCCAGTGCATGCCGATCCGCCTCCACCGCTGACCCGTGCTGCCATCGATTCGCCGTTGTCTACCGGCATTCGCAGCATCGACTTGATGACCACCCTCGGGGCTGGGCAGCGGCTCGGCGTATTTGCGGGGACCGGCGTAGGCAAGAGCATTTTGATGGGCATGATTGCTCGAAATACATCTGCCGACGTCACCGTCGTCGCACTGGTCGGCGAGCGCGGCCGTGAGGTGGGTGACTTCTTGCGGAAAGACCTGGGTGAGGAGGGCGTCAAGCGCACAGTGATGGTGGTGAGCACGTCGGACGAATCTCCGGTCATGCGGGTTCGGGCTTGCTTCTTAGCCACCGCTGTGGCCGAGTATTTTCGTGACCAGGGTGCTGATGTTTTGCTGATGATGGATTCGGTTACTCGAATGGCGATGGCCCAGCGGCAGATTGGACTTGCCATCGGCGAACCACCCGCGACCAAGGGCTACACGCCGAGTGTATTCGCTTTGATTCCTCGGCTTCTTGAGCGATCCGGAAGAACCGGCACGGGCAGCATCACCGGCTTGTACACGGTGCTGGTCGAGGGCGACGACATCAATGATCCAATCGCCGATGCCATTCGCGGTACGCTTGATGGCCATGTTTGGCTATCACGCGATTTGGCTAACCGAGCCCACTACCCGGCTGTTGCCGTCTTGGAGAGTATCTCGCGGGTGATGCCCGACTTGGTCTCAGCCGAACACCAGGCGGCTGTTCACAACATTCGGCGACTGCTAGCTACATGGGCAGACATCGAGGACATGGTCAACATCGGTGCCTATGCCAGCGGTACGAACGCAGAGTTCGATACGACGATTCAGATGAAACCGCGGGTTGATGAACTTCTCCAACAAGGCATTCACGAGAAGGCACCGTTTGGCGAATCTGGCGCCAAGTTGATGGCCCTGGATGCTGAGATCAACGAACTGCGTCAGAAACTCGAAGCACAGCCAACGTCGGCTGTTGCCATTGCAGGGTAGGGTGAGGAATGGCTGGTCAGTTTCGATTCAGGCTCAAAACGGTTCGCAAGCTGCGGAAGCAGACCGAAGATCGCCACCGCCGGATCGTGGCTGAACGACTTGGACGGATTGGCGCACTACAGGAACGCTTGGCTGGCCTGCACGCCGAAGTGCAACGTACCCGTAACGATATGAGACACGCGATCGAGCCATCCAGAGATGCAGCAGAAGTCCAGGCGAATTTACCGCTGGCTATGGACGACCTTCGGAGCAGACATGTCTATGTGAATCAGATGTTCAAGTGCATCGAACAAACCAAAGCAAGTATTCAGGAGGAGCAGGCCGTCCTTCGCGGCGAGCAGGCCAAGCTGGCCGAGGCGTCCAAGCAGGTCAAAGTGATCGACAAGCTGGAGGAACGTCAACGGGCAAAGTTCGAGCTGAGAATCAAGCGATCCGAGACAGCACAGGCTGACGAAATCGCCACGCAGTTTGCCCGGCACCAAATGAGGGCAAAGCTTCGATTGGCGGGAGGGACTAGTCGCCCATGAGCATGGTCAAGCGGGTTTACCATATTGCCGCGGTCTTTGCCTTCATTCACTTGGCGGCAATCGGCGGTCTTGTGGGCTGGCTGGCCAGCGATGGAATGCTAGATAGCGAAAAGGTGGACCAGATCGCCACCATTCTCCGCGGCCCGGAGGAGGAGGCAGCAGGCGTTGAAGCCAAGGAAGATGACGCGGCGGCCCCGGCCAAGAAGTCATCGGATTCCCTCGATCAAGATCAGACCAGAGAAGAACTATTTCGCTTGCAAATGGATCGTCGCATGGCTGAGCTTAGTCAGCAGGCCTCCACCATAACGGCAGCCAGGCTGCAGGTTACCCGGCAGCGTGAAGCACTCAAGCGCCGCGAAGAGGAAGTTGCCAACCAGCAGAATAAGCGGCAGAAGCAAGAGCAGACCAAAGGATTCAAGAAAGAGCTGGAGATCCTCTCGAGCCTGAAACCCAAGGTTGCTTTGTTCCAGTTGTCGCAAAAAACGACGCCTGATGCGGCCAAACTGTTGCTGACCATGAACACACGCAACGCCAAACGCATTGTCGAAGCCGCCAAGTCGCCCGCTGAAAAACGGCGGATGGCCGATCTGCTCAAAGCGATGCGAGATATTTCGCCGGAAGAAGCCCAACAACTGGAAAACCAGTTGAAATAGACGAGGTCTTATGATTGTTGAATCAGCCATCCAGTCTGCAGACTCAATTTCCTCGGTGAGCCAGAATGGTTCGAGTCGAGAATCTGCCCAGCCCGCCGAAGTGTTTGAAGCTCTGCTGGCTATGGCTCAGAGTGGATTCGGCGCTCAGGTGTCAACCATCTCAAATTCTCTGCACCACGATAACGCCCTCTTTGCAGAAGGCGCTGCCAACGCCCATGAGGGCAGGCTACAAACGATGGCTGACCGGGCAGATGTCGCCGACGCCCAGGATCGTCGCACATCGGGGCAATCCGACAGCAGCAGTTCGCGGAGCCAGCGTCTGGCACTGATGGAGCAGAACTTGAGGCAGGAAGACGCCGCCCAAGCCAAGGACACGCCATCGAGGTTAGGAGGGCGGCAGGATGGCCCCGCAGGCCAAGCTGTCAAGAGCCGTGGTGACGACTTGCTATCGCCGCTGACGGCTGGACGAGAGCAGAGACCTTCTGACTCGACCCAGCTCAGGGAGGTTCCGCAGAACAACCCAACCGAGCAAGGCCGATCGCAATCCCCTGGCGCACCATCCCTCGAACCGGGCACCGGCCGACCGGTTGAATCAGCTCCAGTCCATGCGGTTGGCGTGACGACCCATCCGGTAAACAAAACTGGGCAAGAACCTTCAAGCAGCCAGGCTGCGGACCGAATCGGAAAGATTCTTGCCTCCGGTCGATCCACGGGCGCCGAGACCGCCCGAGCCTTGGTCGGTAGCGAAAAGGCGGGTTTGGGTAGATCCGGCGATCAGCGGCCTTCATCCGCCAGCCCGCGGAAGCAACTCGCCCAAGGGAAACGGACGGAAGATTCCTCAACTCCGCATCGTTCATTGCGAGGTGGTCAATCATCACAACGTTCGGAATTCAATGAACTTGTTCGTTCGCTTCGGCTTAACGTTGGGCGCGGCGGATCCACGGCTAGGATCCATCTCAAGCCGGCCGAGCTAGGCCACATCCAAATTGACGCCAAGCTTGAAGGCAAGACCCTGCAAGTATCGGTCAAGACCGAAACGCCGGCTGCCTATGACCTGCTGCGTAGTCGAATTGCCGATCTTCAATCCTCGCTAGAGCAGCATGGTGTTAAGCTGGATCGCTTTGAATTATTACCTCCAGACTCGCCAGACCAGCAAGGGACGTCATTCGCTGATTCATCAACCCGCGGCTCTGATGCCGATCCGTTCAATCAGCGAGATCATCAAGGGCGAGAACGGCCTGAGAGGGAGCAGAGAGAGACAAGCACTGGCACCGGAGGACCGGCCCCAGTGGAGCAAGACCCGAGTAGTTCGGATGAATTCGCCGCGGCGGAGAAGCGGCTTGATCTGCGTGCCTAAGATGCAAGCGTCAATCCCAGTGCGCCGGAGGCGCGCCGGGGTT
>JAJDDP010000082.1 GCA_029260235.1 Phycisphaerae bacterium
GGCCGACGACTTCGAAACCGACCAGGGTTGGGTTCCAGTGAACATCGGGGGAGGAGGCGGGGGGGGCGCAGGGGGCGACTGGCAGCGGGGCGTGCCCGTAGACGATCCCGGCTGGGCCTATGATCCCGCAACAGACTCCGACGGCAGCGGGCAGTGCTATTTGACGAATAACCATTTCGGGAACACCGATGTGGACAACGGTGCAGTGCAATTGATCTCACGGACCATGGACCTGTCGCCCAGGGGTGTCCGCATCAACTACGACTATTTCCTGCGCTTGACCAACAACGCCGATGGAGCGGACATGCTGTTGGTGGAGATTGACGGCAACGACGGAGCCGGCCCGTGGATTGAGATCGCCCGGCACGACATCGACGGCTGGTTGCTTTGGCATCCGCACATGATCACTCAGGCCGACCTGGATGCAGCGAGTGTGACGTTGACCTCCACCACGAAGGTTCGATTCACCACAAACGACGAGGGCGTCCAGAACGTCAACGAGTCGGCCCTGGATGCGTTCAGCGTGCGGAACCTTGAATGTGTCGATCCACCGCCGGTTATTACTGCGACAAGTAGCGTCGTGACTCACGGGCCGGCTGGCGACTTCGCTGAGTCCATGGTGAGCGGAACCATTCGTGAGTCGCGCCTATCAGGCGTGACATCTCTGACGGTTGCGTTCGACGTGCCCATGGATCCAGCCACAACCACAGCCGCTAATGTGTCGGTTGCGGGGATCAACAGCGGGAGCTACGTAGGCACGGTAGGAACATCGCTTGCCGGTCCCGACGATGTGCTTACGATCACGTTCACGCCGGCTCTGAGTGACGTGGATTGCCACGCCATCGACCTGAGCGGCATGGAGTCCGCCGAAGGCGCTGCATTAGTGGACAGCACCTTCAAGGTGGTCGTGCTACACGGCGACATCGATCAGAACGGTGTGGTTTCCACTGGCGACGCTTCCACTATCAAGCCAAACTTCGGTGATCCTGTCGACGCCACCAACTTCAGATTTGACTACAACCACGACGGCGTGATCAGCACCGCCGATGCCTCCATGATGAAGCCTCTGTTCGGCAACAGCGCACCGGGTTGCCCGTAGGGAGTGCTCGTACATCTTGAGGGAGCAACGCTTGTTCTTGGCCACTATTGGTCCAGCAGGTGGCCGCTGGTGCACGAAGCATCCCTCACTAGCGACGCACTGCTGCCTCCTAGCAATGCGGCACTTTCTAGGTTTCCGGGCGATCCTTCTTTGGCTGCTTGGTTCCAAACCTGCGCTCACTAACCGCGTAGAATACCGGCAGAACGAGCAACGTCAGCATCGTTGATGTGACCACACACCCAATGACCACAGTTGCCAGCGGCTTTTGTACCTCTGCACCGATGCCCGTATTCAGTGCCATTGGCACGAACCCGAGGCTGGCTACGAGTCCGGTCATCAGCACTGGGCGGAGTCGGGTCATCGCAGTTTCACGCAGGGCTTCGCCGATAGCCTTGCCCTGGTTCAACAAACCTCGCAAGAACGAAACGAATACCATATCGCCCAACACAGACACGCCGGTCATAGCCACGAATCCCACACCGGCGGCTACACTGAAAGGCAATCCCCGTAGATGCAGAGCAACAATCCCCCCCACGGCTGCCAATGGCAGGGTCAAGAAGATGCGAAGAACGTCAGCGAGGCGCCCATAGGTCAGATACAGCAACAGGCATATCAGGAGGAGAGCCAGCGGCACGATGATCATCAGCCGCTTGCTCGCTCTTTGGAGGTGTTCAAACTGTCCGCCGTAGCGAACAAAACAGCCGGGCGGAAAATCGATGCTGCCTGCAATACGGTTCTCGGCTTCGGCCACCAAGCTGCCTATGTCGCGGCCTCGGGCGTTGCATTGCACGATGATCCGCCGCTTACCCCATTCGCGGTTGATGTTGGCTGGACGGTCGACGATTTTCAATTCCGCCAAGCGGTAAAGCGGCAGTCGTTGGCCTGCGGCTGTAGGGATCAAGAGATTTCCAACGCGCTCTGGATCAGTTCGATACTCATCCGGCAGCCTCACTGTTAGCGGGAAGCGCACTTGGTCTTGCCGAATCTCGCCGACCTTAACATTGCCGATGGACGCAACGAAGTCCAGCACATCTTGGGCTGCTATCCCGTAGCGGGCGAGTTGATCCTGTCGAACGCGGACTTCCAGCAGTGGCTGCCCTGTGATTTGTTCAACGGTTACGTCACCCGCACCGGGCACGCGTTCGAGGATCTTGGCAATCTGATTGGCCAGCGACTCTAGCGTGGCGAAGTCGTCACCAAAGACTTTCACGCCAAGGTCGCTCCGTACACCGGCCACCATTTCGTTGACGCGCATTTCAATCGGCTGGGTGAAGATGGTTCGCATGGCGGGCAGCGGAGCGAGTACAAACTCCATAGCCTCTACCAATTCCGCTTGCGTCTCGGCTCGACTCCACTCCTCCCGCGGTGTCAGCGTAATGAAGACGTCCGTGAGTTCAAGGCCCATAGGGTCGGTGGCAACTTCAGCCGTGCCGGTCCTGGACCAAATGTGTTCAATTTCATCTGGAAACTCATCTAGCAGGAGCTTTTCAATCTGCACGCCATACCGGACAGACTCGTCCAAGGCAACTCCGGCGAGGCGGACGGTGTTGATGACTATGGCTGCTTCAGAAAGACGAGGGATGAAGACTGTGCCTAGGCGCGTGGCTAAGACAACACCGACGACCAACGACAAGGCCACCGAAGAGAGCACCAGGCTGCGTTGCCGAAGGACGAAATCCAGCATGGGCGCGTACAGCCGTTTGGAAATTCGGATAATCAACGGATCCCGTTCAGGCCGTTTGGTGGGGAGAAGAATGCTGGCTAGGACCGGCATCAGCGTCAGCGAGAGGATCAACGAACCTAGCAAAGCGAAGATGACGGTCAGCGCCATTGGCCTGAACAGTTTTCCCTCGATGCCTTCGAGCGTAAGGATCGGCAAGTAGACGATCATAATGATCAGCTCGCCAAACATGGTCGGTCTGCGGACCTCAATGGCTGCGTCTCGAATCAAGTCGATACGCGAACGCTGCTTACTGCCATCGGCTAAGTGGCGCATTCCGTTTTCGACCTGTATCACCGAGCTGTCGACGACGAGGCCAAAATCTATCGCCCCGAGGCTCATCAAACTGCCCGCGATACCAGCCTGTAGCATGCAGTTGGCTGCAAATAACATGGAGAGTGGAATCGCACTGGCAACGATAAGCCCAGCCCGAAGATTGCCGAGAAACATGAGCAGTACAGCGACCACCAGGAGAGCGCCTTCGAGCAAGTTTGTCTCGACAGTATCGAGCACATGATCGACGAGTTCGGTGCGGTCGTAGACGGTTGTCACCTCGACATCCTCCGGAAGCGAGGGCTTGATTTCCTCCATTCGTTCCTTCATGCGCTCGGTCACATCTCGGGGATTCTCCCCCATTAGCATGAAACCCAGACCGAGCACGGCCTCACCCCGACCGCCGTAGGTGACAGCTCCGCGCCGAATTTCGTGACCGTCGATGACCTCTCCGATCTGGTGGATGTAGATCGGGATTCCGTCTTTGGCTTTGATGACAACACTTTCTACTTGCTTCAGAGTTTCCAAGAGGCCAACCCCCTGCACAAGCAGGGATTCGCCTCCTCTCGTAATCGTTCCTCCGCCTACATTGAGGTTGTTGCGCTGCAGCGCGGTGAAGACATCAAATAGTGTGAGGTCGTACTTGAGCAATCCAAGCGGATCCACGACAACTTGATACTGGCGTTCCTGGCCGCCCCAACTGTTGACCTCAGCCACGCCCGAGACGCTGCGTAGCTGCGGTTTGATGATCCAATCCTGGATGGTGCGCAACTCACTAAGGCTGTGCGATTGGCTGGTCAAGATGTAGTGGAAGACCTCACCAAGGCCGGTTGCCACAGGGCCCATCTCAGGAGTGGGCAGACCATCGGGCAGGTCCACCGACCCCAACCGCTCCATGACCAACTGGCGGGCGAAGTAGATGTCGAGGCCATCTTCAAAAATCACCGTGACCTGTGAGAGGCCGAATTTGGAGAGAGAGCGTACTTCCTTGAGACCTCGCAAGCCGCTGATGGCCTGCTCGACTGGAAAGGTGACCTGTTGCTCGATCTCGAGCGGTGTCAACGCTGGTGCAACGGTATTGATCTGCACCTGGACCGGGGTCGTGTCGGGAAACGCATCAACCGGCAGGCGCGTCGCTGAGTACGCCCCTGTAATGGCAAGAATGAATGTAAGGGCCAAGACCAAGAATCGGTGGCGCAACGACAGCGTAATGATGGCACTTAGCATCGTGGCTTACCTTCCTGGATCCACGTCACAACAACCAGCCCCGATGTTGCTCTTGAGGACTTCAGTCTTCAGCAAGAAGCTGCCTATGCTGGCTACCATCTCGCCCTCTTCCAGGCCCTTCAAGACTTCGACCACGCCGGTGGCACTCGTCCCGAGCATGATTTTGCGCGGCTCGAATACCGTGTCGGAGCTCCGCACGAACGCGAGTTGGCAGCAACCATCGGTCTGTATTGCTTGGGTTGAGACTGTCACAACTTCTTCGTTATCATGCAGGACGATCCTTGCCCGGCCAAACATCTTTGCGCGGAGCAGGCCTCCTACGTTGAGAAGATCAGCGCGGACTCGCACCGTACGCGTTTGGTCATCGACTTGGCTGCTAATCCAATCAACTTTGCCCTCAAAAGCGACGCCCGGCATGCCATCGACGGTGAAGATAACCGGTAACCCAATTCGCACTCGGATGAGGTCGCGCTCGTACAGGTAACCCATGAGCCACATTGTCGATGTGTCAACAATGGTGAAGAGTTGATCGTTGGCTCCGAC
>JAJDDP010000083.1 GCA_029260235.1 Phycisphaerae bacterium
TCCACGTGCGGCGCCAGTGCATCCTCGCCATCGGGGATCAGCAGAATGATCTGGACATGCTCGATGGCAGAGTAGCAGCCTATGTAGGTTGCCCTGCCGATGCCGACCCGCTGATCATCGAAGCTGTCCAGCGTGCGGGCGGCTGGGTATCCGAGCACGCAGGCGCCACCGGGACAGCAGGGCTGCTGCGCCGATTCGTCGATCTGCTCCTGTAGGCCGCCTTTAAGGCCGTTGGCCGGTCCGCCGAAGCTGTCTGCCCGCCGCCCGTCTGGGCAACGAAACGAGAGTCTCAACCTTAGAGTGGACCCGCAGCATCCACTCTTGGTACGATAGCGCGCATGTGCATCTGCAGAGGGGATGGCAGTTCATTGGCCCGGTTAGCGCTTGGGCTTTGCGTGGCAATGACGGTTACCGCGCTCGGACAATCAAACGAAGCAACCTCTCCAGCTCTTGCCGCAGGTGGCACCAGCTTTCAAGGAAGCACCATCGTCTCCAACCCATCGGACTTCCAACCGGAACTCGTCTACAAGAAGTTTTCTGCGACAGAACCTGTTGCGCCGGGAGTGCAATGGCAACTAAGTTTCGGTGCGCTTCTGGATACTGCACCCGCGTCCATCGCTGTCACACTCAGCCTTGACCCCGCAGGACAGAACGCTGACATCCAGATCGTCGATGGCATCGCGACCTTCCTGATTCAGGGTACGCTACACAACAACTACGATCCCTCGGAACGCTTCGAGATCCTCTATACCGGCGCGCTCGATCCGTTTGTAGGCCCCATCGATTTTCTGCTCGAGCCGGATGGGCTTCCGGTAATTCCAGTGCGCGTTCATCTCAATCTCATCGAACAACCCGGGTTCCCGGTGCCATTCCTATCCACGCTCGAAGCCACAGCGCCGCTCGGGGATATTGCTGGCGATGAAAACATGGAGATCGTTGCGTCGGGCAGCTTGTCCGGATTGGCAGGCCTGTACGCATTTGACCAGGCTGGCACGGTCTTGTCTGGTTGGCCCTTTCGATTCGAGGATCCCGAAATCGTCGGTCAGAGTTATTCGTCGCCAGCCCTCGTCGATCTGGATCAGGACGGCAAGAATGAGATCGTAGTCGTCGGATTCATTCAAAGAAACGTGCTGGGTGCAGGAACGCGCCGTGGCATAGAGAACACGATATCGTTGTTCGCCATCGAAGGCTCCGGAGCCCTCCGGTGGCAGGTCTCAGGTACCTTCATACCGTTCTCCAGCACCGCGGTGGCGGATCTCGATGGCGACGCGGGATTGGATATCGTCGTGGGCGATGGGGCGAACCTGCTCCGGTATGACCAGGACGGCATGCCGCTTGCGGGATGGCTGGCCGAAACCCCCAACGACATTTACGTGGATATGCCGGTCATCGCCGATGTGGACGGCATCCCAGGAAACGGCCTGGAAATCGTCGCATGTGCCTCTGTGCCAGGGTCGCCGGGTATCGCTCAGATGTACATCTGGAATCAGGACGGATCGCTTCACGACCCCGCGTGGCCAAAGCTGTTGGAGTCTTGTCGGGCCCCGGCGGTCGTCGATCTCGACGACATTTCCACCAACGGCTTGGAACTGGTCATGGCCATCGATCATGCCGTGCCCGATGTGGATCCGGGTACTGGCTTTCTCAATACGTTCACCGTCTTCGCATGGCACGCGGACGGCACTGATGTAAGCGGTTGGCCCCATCGCTTTTGGCGCAATCCGATCACATTCCCTGACGACCGCGTCCTAACTTCCCCCTCCGTGGCCGACATAGACGGCGACGGCGACATGGAAGTGGTCGTCAGCACCTATGGGCAGGGTGACCAAGCGAACGGCAACCTGTTCGTGTTTCATCACGATGGAACGCTAGACCCCAATTGGCCTCAATGGGCGGGCACCGCTCAAACGCCATCGGCTCGCGGTGGGACAGCACTTGGCGACTTGGACAACGACGGCCTGTTGGAAATCGTTACGGCTTCGCTTCTCGGTGTGTATGCGTTTCGGGCGGACGGGAGTCCGTTCGAGGGCTTCCCAAGACTCACCACGGACAATTTCGCCCAGGCGATGATCGCCGACATTGACGGCGACGGGCGGCTGGAGATTGTTGAAGCCTCGTTATTCAGTTCTCTATCTGCATGGAAGATGCTCACGCCGTCGCCCGATTCTGCTCCCTGGCCCCGCTACCGCCACAATCCCGCGCGAACCGGAACGCCTGATCGCAACCTTGTTGCACCGACTCCAATTCCGACCGCTTCGGCGGCAGGGCTTGCCGTGATGTTATGCATGCTGCTTGGTGTAGGTGTTCGTGTCGTCCGCCGGGCCACGCGAGAGTCGTCGAACTGACCCACCAACATACCCGCCTCCAAAATGGTGCGCTGACCATCAGGCCTGCTGACCGCGATCGCCCTCGACCATGTTGCGGTCGATGATACGAACGATCTCCCCTTCACCCAGAAGAGGCCTCATGATAAACTCCAATCGCCCGCGTTGATGCAGCCCAAGGGCGTTCGACCAAGGCATCTGGACGGTTTGGAAAGCCCGGGTCCGCTTGCAAAACAACCAGAGGGCAAGAGTCCCCGTAGCGCAGCTGGATAGCGCAGCGGATTCCTAATCCGCAGGTCGCAGGTTCGAATCCTGCCGGGGACGGATTTTTGGGTGGGGCAGTGCCCGGTTCTTGCGGCCGGCGATCCGCTTGGGTCGAAAAATCGGATTCTTAGACCGAGGTTTCACACCGCTGCGACAACGTCCAAGAGGCAGAGGCCGTCGTCCTAACGCACAGCTGATTGACTTGGTTTGCCTTTTGGAACCATCAGCGACTGCACGCAGTCCCCGAGGGGAGTACGCAAAGCTTGGACTTATTCCGTGCCCAAACCGTTCCCTACATGTCCCGCTTAGCCTATGTGGCTGAGTGCCGGCACATGCTGCTCTGGAGCGTGGTGGTCGGATTGGCAGAGGGGAATGTGGCTGCGGTCGTTGTCGCCAAGACTTTTGGCGGCGGAGAGTGGCTCATCGCCATCGCAGCCGCCGCCCCCATGTTCGCCAAGTTCGTCAGCCTGATCTGGGGGATGGTCTGTGTCGGCCGGCGCAAGTTGAAGGTCATGGGCACTTTGGCAGCATTGACCACGCTTACCCTGGTGAGCATCACCTTCACGCCCCAGTCCGAGACGGGCGGTTGGATTTTTGTTGCCCAGATGGCCCTGGCTCAGGTGTTCCTCGCCGGCGTCACCACGGTGCGCTCCGGCGTTTGGAAGGCGAACTATCCACGCAAATTTCGCGGACAGATTACCGCCCGGCTCCAATTGCTGCGAGCGGTAGTCAGCATTGCATCGATGCTCACCGTGGCCTTCCTATTTGATCGGGAAGTTTCCGCATACCGCTACGTGTATCCCGGATTAGCCCTATTCGGCGTGCCGGCTATCTTCTTCTTAGGCAAGATGCGCGTTCGAGGCGAGCACTCAGAGTTGCACCAAAATGGAGCCAGCGGCGATCAGCTAGAGACCATGGTCGTCGAGCCGTTCTCGTTGGCGGTGCTGCTGTCGCCCGGGCACGTTCTCGGTGAGATGCGCCGCGTGCTTCGCGAAGACCATCGTTTTGCACGGTATTGCAAAGCGCTGATGATGGTTGGCTGTGGAAATGTCTTGATCATCCCAGTGATGGCTTCAATCATCACGCGAGATCTCGACCTCAACTATGCGCTGTGCATCGTCATGCTCGATGTAATTCCTCGGGGCGTGATGATGGGGGCTTTGTTTGTTTGGGCGCCCTATTTTGACCGCGTTGGCGTCGTACGCTTCCGGGTGATGAACAGCCTCTGTTGGCTTGCCTACATCCTGCTTGGGGCTGCGGGTACGCTGCTCATGTTGAACGCATCGGCTTGGGGTCCTCATGCTACGTCGCTTGCGCTGGGTTTCTATGTGATGAGTAGGGTGTTCATGGGCATGTCCTTTGGTGGCGGAGCGCTGGCGTGGAATTTGGGGCACTTGCATTTTGCTAAACCGCACGAGGCTGAGGTCTACATGGGCATTCACGTCACGCTTACCGGATTGCGCGGTTTGACGATGCCCTTTATAGGCATTTGGTTGTGGATGCATGCCGGAATTGCGGTCTGGATCTTGGCCTCGATACTGAGTTTATGGGGCCTAATCATCTATATTCGCATGGCGCGTGGCGAAACAGCTGCCTTGTGATATAATGCGACCTCAAGTCAACGAGGCCCGTCTGATTCGTTTGCCGAACGATTCAGCAAGCCAAGCGGAGGTACGATCATGACCGAGCAGGAGATTGCAAAGAGAGTTGCAGAAGAGCACAAGAAGCTCGCTGGCATCATGCAAGACCTGAACGATGCCCTGGCCAACATGCCCGACAGCAACCGCGTCGACTGGCTTGAAAACCTTCGCAAGCACTTCTTCCACTTCAGGGCGCATATGAACCACCGGGTTGCCCTGGAGGAGTATGGCGGATTCATGGAGTGGGTTGTTGAAGCTCGGCCCACCCTTGCCCGACGGGTTGAAGGCCTCCGACGCGAACGACGGAATTGGTTAGCAGGGATTGAACAATCCCAACAACAGCTCGCCGACGCTACTCCGGATCAGGCAGAGCAGCTTGAGTCGATTCGATCAAAAGTGCTTGAGGTCATGGGTGTCATCCGCAGACACACCGAAGAAGAAGACATGGTCATCGCCGATGCCCTCTTGCAGGACATTGGCGGCGAGTCTTAGCAACGCCTCCAGGACAAGCAGCTCATTGACTTCGGCCCCATACCCATTGCCCACCGATCATGGTGGCTATGGGGGACGCGTCGCTGCCTAGCACATTCCGCCAAGGGTCGTCATTGGCCTGCTGATCAAGAGGAACAACCACCAAGTCCGCCCACTTGCCCGGGCTGATTGACCCGATTGATGATTCTATCCCCAACGCCTTTGCTCCATGGATGGTGCCCATGTCAAGCAGAATAGAGGGCGGCACATCCGGGCGAAGCCCGTACAAAAAGCGCAATTCGTCGAGAACGGATAACGATGGATTCGAGGCTAGGCTGTCAGTCCCCACGCAAACGTTGATCCCTCGCTCGATCATCTCGGTGAATCGGTGAGGCCCGTGCGAAAATGCAGCGTGCGTTCGCGGACAGTACGCGACGTGTACACCGGTGGCAGCCAACTGGTCCATCTCGTCGTCGGTGGCGTAGTTCACATGGGCAAGCAACATCGACGACGTCAACAGGCCAGCCTCACCCGCGTATCCGATTGCGTTCATCCCCGGACAGGCGATAGCGTCATCCCACAGTCGACATCGTTCCAAATGCGCTCGAAGTGGACCCGCATGTTGCTGAGTGAAAGCATTTTCTTCAAGCGTCTCAGCCAAGTGCAAACATAGACGTAGTCCATCACTCTCTGCCCGCTTCGCGCAGGCCTGCAGACCCTTGGATTCGAGCGTATACGGCGCATGGGGGGAAATACCGACCTTCAGTCGTTCTGACTCAAAGGTGCGATCACACGCGGCTAGCAGCCGCTCATCGAGCCGATTGCGCAAGCTGCCTATGGCAATCACTTCACCAAAAGAAACCGCCCGCACCGGGCTTGCGTGGAGGATTGGCCGTACTTGTCCCGGTTGGCGTGTAATGTCGCCGACGCAGGTGACGCCGCTGGACAACAGCTCTTCCAGGCCTATGGCAACGGCATTGGCGGTCTGCCGCTGATCGGACTTCGCCGGGTTCATCTGCTGGACAAGTTCGCCCACCCAATCAAAGAAACCAACCGACGCATCGACCCGCCCAGCCAAGTGGCTTAGTTCAAGATGAGTATGGGCGTTGATGAATCCAGGTAGCAATACGCAATCGCCCAGATCAGTGGTCGATGGCCCCTTCAATTGATCGGCTGAACCGACCTCAACGATGCAGCCTTCCTCGATGCGGACAGCCCCGTTCTCGATGTGTTGGTGATTATCGGCGATGAGGTGTCGGGCACGCAGAATCATGATTCTGTGCGTTCAAACTGGCGGACTTGTCCATCCGCGACGAAGCCGAACCGCTTGAGCTGATCGATCCCCGGGTCGTCATCTGCCTCAATCTGCAAGCACACTCTTCGGCAGGCCAACCTGCGGGACAGTGCCAGAACATGACCCAGCAAAGCCGAAGCGTATGCCTCGCTATAGCCTTCCGGGACAACGTAGGGAGCTAAGATGAGTCCGATGTCACCCACTTCGAACAACCCAACCCTTCCTACGGGTCGATCATTCGCCATGGCTACGAACATATTCAAGCTGGGCTCATTGAGACGGGCCAAGGCTGCCTCTGCTCCCAGCTCAGAGTCGTCGCTCTTGCAATCGCCCAAGAAGGTCTCTCGATACGCCGCCCGCATGGGCCTAGCCGGCAAGATCCGCAATCCCTCGGGCAGCGCCGGAAGCTCTTGGTGGGCCAAGAGCACCATCACCTCAAGAATCTGCTGCCTGTAACCGCGAGGCAGAAGAAAATCGGCCAACACGTCGGCAGGCTGAGCAATGGACGGAGTCCACCGCCGGCAAACAGCCCCCTGCTCATGGAAGAATTCTTCGACCGATTCAAAGACGGCTGACATCTGCCCAGGGCCTGGCAAGAGCACCTCACGGAACTGGGAGGCAGAAGCCAATCTCGACCATTCCTTGCTGTGGAAAGCAATTCCGCCATCAAGCGTTTCTTTGTCAGCCAGTAGCTCGACGTACGCCTGTCGCGCTCGAAGCAGTGAGCCGGATGATGTGGTGGACATCGGTGTCCTTCTTTTCTGCGCTACCCTAGAGCGGTGGAACTCGTCGATGGAAATCGCTGTGCTGCTGGTATTGATGGGCGATGGCTAACACGGTTTCTTCTTGGAAGGCAGCCCCCATCAGTTGGTAGCCAATCGGCAAACCTGCCGGGTCGAACCCGCAGGGTACGCTCACCGCACAGATGCCAGCCAAGTTGGCTGAGATGGTATAGATGTCTGCCAAGTACATCGCCAGCGGATCATCTGTTTTTTCGCCAATCGCGAAGGCTGTCGTCGGCGTTACCGGAGAGAGAATCGCGTCCACCTTTTCGAAGGCTTGGGCAAAATCCTGGGCGATCAGCGTGCGCACCTGCGACGCTTTCTTATAGTAGGCGTCGTAATATCCGCTCGACAAGGCGTAAGTGCCCAGCATGATCCGCCGCTTCACCTCGGGGCCTAGTGCTTCGCCGCGAGAAGAGGCGCTTAGCTCCATGATGTCTTGGGCGTTCTTGGATCGGTGCCCGTAATGGATGCCGTCGTAGCGGGCCAAGTTGCTCGATGCCTCAGCCGTGGCGATCAGATAATAGCAGGCGATGGCATAGCTGGTGTGCGGCAGCGAAATCTCAACCAGCTTAGCCCCAAGATCTACGAGCACCTTGGTCGCTTCGTCGATCGAAGCGCGAACCGTCTCATGCAGCCCCTCTCCAAAGTACTCAGCGGGCAGGCCAATCCTGACCCCCTCCAAGCTTCTGCCCAATTTCTCGGCGTATCGGGGCACGCCTTGATCCGCGCAGGTCGAATCTCGGCCGTCGTATCCGGCGATGGCTTCGAGCATGAGCGCCGCGTCGGCCGCTGTCCGCGTGAACGGGCCTACTTGGTCCAAACTGCTAGCAAAGGCGACTAACCCGTACCGCGACACCCGCCCGTAGGTGGGCTTCAAACCGACCAGCCCGCAAAACGACGCCGGCTGTCGAATGGATCCACCAGTGTCGCTACCCAAGGCCGCAGGCACCATCCCCGCAGCGACGGCTACGGCCGACCCGCCCGAAGAGCCGCCCGGCACATGATCGGGCTGCCAGGGGTTGCAGGTGACGCCGATGCCGCTGTTCTCGGTGCTGGAACCCATGGCGAATTCGTCGAGGTTGGTCTTGCCCAAGACGATGGCCCCCGCCCGTTCCAGGCACTCGACCACATGGGCGTTGTAGGGCGGTCGATACTCAGCCAGCATCCGCGACGCACAGGTGGTAGCCGCAAAATCCGTACACAGATTGTCCTTCACCGCCACGGCTGCCCCTGCCAGAGGGCCGACCGGCTTGCCTGCCTTCAGAGCGTTGTCGATAAGTTCCGCCCGGGCCAAGGCACGCTTGGAATCAACGCTGACGAAGGCATGTAGGTGGCCATCGTTCTTCTCGATCCGCTCCAAACATGCCTGGATGGTCTGTGTGGCCGTGGTTTGCCCGGCGCGGATAGATTCGACGGTCTCGGTAAGCGTGGTCATAAGCCTATCAACCGCCTTCTTGGTTCAGCACCTTGGGCACGCCGAAGAATGTGTCCCGCTTCTGGGGAGCATTGGCCAACGCCTGATCCGGCGTCAGTGAGGGCTGAGGCTCATCGTCGCGCAGCACATTGCACAGCGGAAGAGGGTGCGTCGTTTCGGCGATGCCGTCGGTGTTCAGTTCGCTGAGTTGCTCGACGTAGCCAAGGATGGCTACCAAGTCCACAGTATGCTGGCGAATTTCATCATCCGACAGTTTCAGACGGGCCAATTGAGCGACGTGCCGCACTTGAGATTCGTCAATGGGAGTGTCCACCAACCGATCCTCCAGACGTTTCCGAGAAAAGAACGAGGCACAATCCTCGGTCATTCTCTCACGGTCCGCAAGGGTCGGCTGGGGATGCGCAGCCTCCCACGGTGGTCGTCAGCTGGGCCTGCCAAATGGCTTCGTCGTCAGCCTGCGTCTGACCTCCAACCCATTCGATCAGTCCGTCGTGGTCCAAATCGCACATGAGCACAATACCCGAACAAATACCCTGAATGAGACAGCCGTCGAAAGGCCAGCAGGTGTCATGGTCGGCTTGGTTCACCACATGGCTCTGATCGGCATCGCCTTCGAGATTGCCGATGCACCATGAGCCGACGACAGGGTTTAGCCCCACATCCACGATCCCCGGGAAAGAGATGGCGAACTCGGCGGCGTTGGTTGATCCGCTGACAACAATCACCAGCCGATTGCCGGCGTGGCCTATCATGTCGATGCTGCCGCTGGAGATGCAGATGTCCGAGGCTTGAACACTCCCGCCGTCGCCATCGATGTTCTCGCTGAACTCCACCAGCACGGTAGTGACCCCGTTCTTTCGCGGCTCGACTGCGCCGGTTGCAGGAAGGACACCCCGATGCCCGTCCGGAAGTGGTTCTTGTGCGATTCGATCTCGGCGACGAACGGCGGGCAGTCGAACCCCTCGCAGTCGTCGGGGACGTAGTTAGTATTGAAATCTTGGCTGGTCCCCGCAGCAATGTCATCGGTGTCCAGCACGCCGTTGCCGTTACAGTCCTGATCGAGCCCCAAGACCGGCAACGTCATAAAGGGATCCGCAAAGAGCGTCCATTGCCAATCGTTCTCGATCTTTCCCTGGTAGAACGCCTCACCAATGGTCCACCCTTGGCTAAGCTGGCCGAGTATGATGTCTGGCGCTGGCAAGAGCGGCTGCGCTGCGCTGGGTTCGCTTGTAGCACCGATTGCCGCTGCGTAGCCTGCGTCGATCGCGTTGGGGACATACCTGGCATCATCCGCGGTTGTGCTCCGCACTGTTGTAGCCCCCCAACTGTTGAGGTTGAAGGCCAGCATTCGGTCCCCGGACAGCGTGGCGTGTAGCCGGTTGTCGTCCCAACCATCGACATCATGCGTGCCGAACCTGATGGCATCAGTTGGGGTTTGGTCGATGTCAGCATCAAACTCAAGCCACGGGACCAGAAGTGCGGGAGTATTCGGGCTGAAACACTCGATTACTGCGTCCCTCAGCAAGGCCCAGCATCCTCCGGATTGGACGACTGGACAGCCCCCTGTCGTGGGGCAGGACGGCGCATTCAAGTCCAAGTAGTCGTAGTACACATACCCTTGTAGGGGCGCGGGTGAGTTCTCGATTGCCTTGGCTCGGCTGGTCACGGCCTGGGCAAGCGCGAAACTGGGGGCATCGACACGAGTGGTCATGTAGCGCTGCGAGGTCATGAGCGCCTTGGTAAGACGCCCGTTTTCGTGCTTCCAGGGAACGTCAAACATGCCCGCGCCGGCGAAGGAACTGTATTTTTGCAGTAGGCTATCGAGGTTAGTTTCTTTCTGTAAACATGTTGACAGCGTGTCGTTGTACATATTCACAAGTGCGTCGGCGACCGACTGGCCGCCTCGGATATCAATGCATGGAACACCGAAGTGTCCGGGTACGTTGAAACCGACGATAATGCCCATGATCTTGCGTTCGAGCGCAGCATCGCTCTCAAGCAGATTCTTGACTGGATCGCGAATATCGTCTTGGAACGTCGCCAGTGAGATGTTTTCAGTATCTAGATCGCCCGAGGTCGTGCCTGTCAAGCCAAGCATGTTCTCCGGAGGGATGTTGCGCTCCTGGCTGTACCACGTCGCCCAAGCGGTGCTGCTTTGCGGCCCGGTGTCGTCGGCGTTGTAGAGCACAAGCCAACTCGAGGGCATGTCGGCCGTCTGGAAATAGATGCCCGTATCGCAGGGCCAGTCGCTAAACCATTTCAAGTGTGGGTTGG
>JAJDDP010000084.1 GCA_029260235.1 Phycisphaerae bacterium
GCTTACGCCATGCTTGATAGGGCAACACAAGCTCAATACCGTAAGCGGGCACTTCCTGAATTTGTGGCATAATCAAAACAGTCTTCATGATGGGCGTGATCTTTTCTGGGGTCACATTCTGGCGCTGCACCCCTTGTCAGAGCGGGTCATGACCCAAGCCCATCATCGCACCGCAGTCGGGCAATGGCTGGCAGCGGCGGCCAACGACCCTGTGGGTGGCCCGATTGTCTACCGGAATGAGTATTGGGACATGGTGGCGACTACCTTGGCCGCCGGAAGTGAATACATCGCACTGCGGAAACTTGAGAAAACTGCGAGCATCAAGACGGCAAAGCCTACCGAAGCGCCTGACACAGATTCTCAAGACCCCATGACGACCGATGTGGGTACGATTAAGAAATTGTTCGATGAATACGCTCGTGATCAGTTCTTGGACTGCCAGCACTGTCAAGAATCTGTGGTATTTATTAGCTACGAGGTCGTGACGCCCCACGAAGGCTCCATACTCCGCGTGACCTACGCGTGTCGTTCCTGCGGTCATCAAGGGAAGACTGACATCAAAATCGACGAGCCGCTTGCCCGACACAGTGACACCAGAACGAACACTGCCTAGTTGTGCAGATTCGGGCAGTGAGGTGCGTGACAGCTAACAGGGCTTTCTTCTGAGGGCTTTCTTGCCTGAAACAGTTGGCCCTTGGAGAACCAGTCCGAGAGAGTATCACTGCGTAGGTGGAGGCTACCCCTATGCCCAGGCCGTCCGTGTAGCCAGCGACTCGAGTCACGCGAAATGGTTGGGGCAGATTAAGTCCAAGCACTTGCGCAGCATAGCCGTCATATCCAATCCGTCGGCCGGTCCACCGGGTGCCTTGGCGAGGGTTCGCCCTTGCCTCAACTGCCTAGCCGGAGCTCCTGCTCTTCATTTCCACTAGCCGCCGAACCGTGGTGACTGGCGATCATTTCAAATCCACGGGCTTGCGCTCCGTCGGCGCTCGTCCCATCCAATATTTTTTTCAAGGGGGCGCGGATGCCTACCTGATGCATGGCGACGGTCGTCGTGCGTCTGGGCAGGCATCCCCACCGTCCATTTAGGAGGTGCATGATGCCCGCCAGACCAACCCGTACGAGTGGATCCCAAGGTGGTGCTGGGCCCATCCTAGCCGCCCCAACAGGTGCCCCGACGGGCTCAACGAGCCCCGTCGATGCCGACCAGTTTGGGCGCTGGGCACGGCTCATCGCCGCCGGCGAAGCGGAGATACCCAATGATTGGACCACCGAGCAGATTGATCTACTGGTCACTGAGGTTCGCCGCCTTCGTCGCCTGCAGCTGTTGGGCTTTGTCGCCCAGGTTATCGCCCGGGACCTCCACTCCGACACATCATTGTTGGAGGACATCCAAAATGATAGTTCAGGAATTTGATCCCAAATTACCGTACGTGTTCATTAGGTACGGGCGCATGTCCGACCCAAATCAGAACCCGCGCTCCCCCGAGCAACAATTCGCGACGGCCGACGAGGTGCTGTTGCGCTTGGGTTACTCCTGGGTTCATTTGCGCGATTATCGGGACGACGGCATCAGTGGTCGTTATGTCAGCAAGCGCCCCGGCTTCAGCCAGATGCTGCTGGACATCCGGACCCGCACCATCCAGGTTGACTTGATCTTGGTGGACACGCTGGAGCGTTTTGGCAGGATGGACCAACTGGAGGCGATTCAGCGCGAGCTGCGCACCGAGTACGGCGTGTTTATCGTCAGCGCCGAGACCAATTTTGCCAACCCAACTGGGGAAGCGGGACGGGCTTTGGAGTTCTTCCAGAACATGCGGGCCACTTCGGCCGGCAGGGTCAAGGCCCACGATGTCAAGCGCGGGAAAATCGATAGTGCTCGCCGCAAGCGGTGGCCCGGCGGACCCGCCCCATTAGGGCTGCAGCTCAAACGCATCATCGAACAGTTACCCAATGGGCGGGAAGATCTATACAGCATCCTAATCCGGGATGCCGATACGGCTTGGATCATCCAGGAGATTTTTAGTCTGGCCTACGAAAAAGGTTGGGGTGCGGTGAGGATCGTCAAGCACCTCAACGATCGGGCCGACGTGGTGGCCAAAGTCGGCAAGCTCGAAGCATCCACAATTCATCGGTTGCTGGGAAGCGAGATCTATATCGGCGCGTTGGTATTCGGAAAAACTGCCACCGATGTGATCAATGATCGGCGAGTGGTCCAGGCTCTGCCGGCGGACAAGTGGGTTCGGGTGGAGGGTTTTTGCGAAGCCCTCATTGATCGCGAAATCTTTGACGACGTACTGCGCCAAAGGGATCAGCGCAGCGCGGCCCGCAGGCCGAAGAAATCCGAATCCGACAAGCTGGTTAAACCGGCGAGCCCAGGGATGACCTTGAACTATCCTCTGAGCGGTTTGGTCCGTTGCCCGGAATGCCGTGCCGCGATGCGGGTCAACGCTTCCGGCAGCAAGAGCAGCAACGGTCGGCGCTACGCGTACTATCGGTGCCCGTTGTTCATATCCGGTCGATGTGAAAACAACGTATCGGTGCCCGAGGATTGGTTGCGTGAGGCGGTTTTGGCCAAGCTGCGCTCCCGGTTGGTCCCCTTGGATGACCACAAAGGGAATGGCGCCCTCGGTAACGGCAGGACCCCCTCTTGGTTGCCGGAGTTGGTGAACGAAATCAGGCAGGCCTGGACGGATATTCACCGCCACGAACCCGATCGCCGCCCAGCCCTGGAAAAGGAGCTTCGCGAATTGGAGGCCGGGGTTGTCGGGTGGACCTAATCCCTGGCCAAGCCCGATCTCTCTACAACGGTGCGGATTCAGCTCGAGGGCCAAATGGAGGCTAACCAGGCCCGGTGTGTGGCTATCGACGGCGAACTTCAGGCTTTGGTCGGAGGGCAGGAGCGGCTCAGCGAGATGATCGACGATCAAGTGGCGCTTAAGAGTTTGGCCCGGCTGGCCAATGTGATGAAGTTGGCCAACCCGACGGCCCTCAATATCCAGCTCGCCCATCACATCGATACCATCGAAGCGGACCGCGACCGCCGGATCGTCATACGGACCTGCCGCCTGGGAGTCTTCGAGGGTCTCGAAGTGTTGCTTGCCGGGACGGCTAGTCCTAGGCGTGAACTCGTTGATAGCAGCGGTTCGTTGCCGCTGAAGGGTACGGTGGTCACTCCGCGCCAGCGGGCCCGCCTCCGTCATGAAGGGACCACGATTGGTCCTTCGCCAGCAGCGACTTGCGGGCGTGATATTCACGACCCGGACCGCTTCGCGCGTCTGGGCGGGCGGTGGTTTTGGGAGGATCACATCGAGTTGCCGGCCAAGAGATGTTGGTCCGAGCTGAACGCCGAACGCGTCCTCGAGCTTCGCCAGAAAAACGATTGGACCCACCGGCGCTTGTCCGAAGAGTTAGGCAAGTCGATCCCTACGATTCGCAAAGCGCTGAAGATCGCCCGCGAACGGATGGACGCCTGATACGTCAATCTGCTCATTACGAATAGCCGAGGGGAGGCACTTCACAAGAGTGCCTCTCCTTCCTTTGCGGATAAATGCCGCACTGAAGAGCCTAACGCCCATGTGCGCTGACCCGCGGTTACGCCCCTCACGCCGCCTGGCTGGTCGGAGTTCCGCGTGACGATCTGAATCATTTCCTCGACGATCATCATCAATCTCCTGAAGCAATGTGTCGGTCTCAAGCTCCCCGATGAAATCAGCTATTGAACTGGACAACACCAACGGCTTGCTGCCCCAACGTTTTTCCCGCGCCTTCCGCGCGGATCAAGCCACCACCACCGGGTGAGGCCTGTGACCTGCCCAAGCGAGCCGTGGCATTTACAAGGATACCAGTCAGCACCCTCTGAGGCGCAAGACGAGGGCGCGAAATTGCTTGAATCAGGAGATGCAAATGCGTTGTCAAAAACGACCTACCCCATCTGCAAGTCTTCAATCATGAACCGAAACGATCCACGCCAAGAGGGCCGTCCGCCCGACAATTTCGATCGTTGGCTCGAACTGATCGACCTGCCGGTGCTCCGGCCGATTGTGCGATCGCTTCGCCAGCTCTGGTCGTTGCTTCGGAGCCGACTGCCTGAACGACCTCGGCACTCGCCCGACGCCGGCTGATGAAACGAAGAGAGGAGCCCCACGACGACCGATAGCAAGTGGCTCGCCACTGCTTTGTTCATCTTTGCATTGTTCGTGGTATTTCGCGTCGCGCCGGCGGCCACTGTCGGCGTCGTCCTGGCCCTTCTGGCCCTCGTGCACCTCGTTGTTCACCAGAACCGATAGCCTCGCCGACTGGACCTACGGCCGTGGCCTGCTTGTTCCGTGTCCCTTGAATTCTCGCCCAAGAGAGGAATAACCCATGAAGCCAAATCCGTTTAGTCAAGATCTCACCGACTACATCCTGTCAGGCCATGCGTTCCTGCATTGCCCCACCACCGAGAAAACCCGTTTCTTATCCGAACTGACAACCATCGCCGAATCCATGCCAGATGATGGTCGCCAGATCTTTACCTGGTCCCACGCCGCCGGCTGGCTGAATGGCGATGGCAATGCGCCTGCAGATGTCCAAATTGGACAGCCTGATCCACAGAAAGTGCCCCAGGAGATCCTGGAGCTGCCTGAGGCGTCCATCTTCGTGCTGAAGGACTTCGGGTTCTATGTCCAACCCAAGGGCTATAGCTACGCCGATGTCGTCGTCGCTTGGCTCTGTGAGATTCGTGATGTGCTGGCAAGTAGTGGCCGCACCGTGATATTCCTGGGACCGGACTTCGATGTGCCTGCTGCATTGGCTAACGATGTCACCACTCTTGATTTCCCGCTGCCGGGCGATGCAGCCATAGAGAAGTCGGTTCGATTCGTGATGGATGGTCAGACGCTCGATGAATCAATCTTGCCATCCATAGTCTCGGCCTGTAGAGGAATGACGGAGCAACAGGTCGAGGATCGTATTGCTCTGGCCCTGCGTCGCTTCAAGACGCTCAACACTGGCGCAGCCAAGCTAATCTTGCATGAGAAGGCTGACCTGCTGCGCCGCAACGGATTGTTGAAGTATCTGGAGCCTCCCCCAGGCGGCATGAGCCTCATCGGGGGATGCGAGGCCGTCAAGGACCACATCCGAAGAGACAAGACCTGCTTCGGGGAAGATGCTCAAGCATTCGGTATCGATTCCCCCAAAGGCATCATGCTGGTGGGCATCTCTGGCTGTGGAAAGACTGAGATTTCGCTCAACGCTGCTGCAGAACTGGGCATGCCCCTTATCCAGTTCGATGTCGGGGCCATGATGTCCAAGTGGGTGGGCGAATCCGAGAGGAATGTCCGGGAAGCGCTTAGCCAGATCGAGGCCATGGCTCCATGCGTTGTCCAGATGGACGAGATTGAGAAAGGATTCGGGAGCGTGGGTTCTGACGGCGATTCGGGGGCTGGAATGCGGGCGTTTGGCACTGTCTTGAAATGGATGAGCGAACGCACCTGCCCGGCGTATCTCGTTATGACCTCAAACGACGTGACTCGATTGCCGCCTGAGTTCATGAGGAAAGGCAGGATCGACGAGATCTTTGGTATTTGTTTGCCCACCGAGGCAGAACGCCACGAAATCTGCCGCATTCATCTGACGAAACGGAACCGTGATCCCGAAGTGTTCGACCTGGAGGCGTTGGCAGGTGCTACCAATCGCCTTACAGGCGCTGACATCGAGCAGGTGATCATCACCGGACTCAAGCTAGCGTTTCATGCGGGTGATGAGCTGACGTCCGAGCACTTGTTGCAGGCTGTCGCCGAAGTTCGGCCTTTGTCGCAGACCGATCCTGATCGCGTAGCTGCTATGACCCAGTGGCTGGAACAGCATACGAAGCCAGCAGGTGCGTCTTTCTCTGGCACTTGCAGATCCAGAAGTAGCTCGAACGGCTGCGGGCGAAAGCGGCAGGTTGAGGTTTGAGGCCCCAAGCAATTCAACGGGAAAACCTAAATACCCTGACCGCCTAAGCTGACTACGATCGCCGAATGAGGGCACAACTCGCTCGTGCAAGCCCAGCTCTTCTGCCGGTTCCGCATTTGAGCCGGGCCAAATGCAACTGGCTGGTGCAGAACCCTCGACCATCCTGATGTCAGGATCATGTGGCGCCGCAGGCTGAGTTCGGTGACAGTGTGCAGTTGTACGACGATGCCCATCAAGAAGCTCAACGTACAGTTTCGCCGACGCGCCAGACAGAGCTAGCGGCCGCAACGGCGAGGTCCGGTCTTCTTACTCAGTGAGACTCTCATCCGAGTCAACACGGCGCAGCGTGAGATACTCGCGCCCCTCCCGAGTGATCCGAAAATACCGATGCAAGTCAAACTTCTCGGGCTGGTCCTTATGCCGGCGCCGCATGTCGGTTAGACCAGTCCCCTCATTGTGTGTGACGAAATCCAAAGCGCGAAGCCGCTTAATCTCGTGGTCCAGATCGCTGGAGTAATGGCACATGAAAGGCTCGTCATTCTCCAATCCAATCAGTTTGTCAACCTCATATTCGGTCACGATTTTCTCGACCACAAATTGGAGGGTTCGAATTTCCTCATGCTGATCTGCTTGCCGCTTGGCAATCTCCCTGAATTCCGCTGTGATCCCGCGATCACCGACAGAGAAACTTGCAACGCGTTCCCACTCGTCAGAAAAGAGAAGGAGCAGAAAGCCTACTGCAGCGATTTCCAGCCAACTCAGCCGCACTTCAGGCTTCACGAATCCGAGCGGAATGGCAGCCAAATACGCAAGCACCAATCCCGCAAGCACAAATTGAAGCACGTTCTTCGCGTTGAACTGTTTTTCTTTTCTTGTATCCGTCATGGCGACCTCCAGGCCACAGGTTTCGGTTCAATTCGCCCCATCGGTTGGGATACCCAACCGCTCGCACGACTAGCTTCCTCTCGTCCTTCCCCGAATTCGGTACTGTAGCCCGACGGATCAACCGCAGAGGCTTCAATCACCTCGCCGGAACTTGAGCAAATCCGCCATGTCGAGATGGATGATAGTCTGCATGTCCTTGGCTATCGCGTCCCCGCGACGTCCCATCAGAACTCCAATGTGATCTGGCTCGCCTTCTCGCGCTAGTCATTCGGCATGAAGTGAATGTACCGCTACGTGCTCCTCTGGTCCATATGCGCCACGAACATCACAAACGGATCCAAGCCAAGAGCAACAAGCCCGTGGCACTGCTTCAAACGGAGCCCGAGCTGGTTGGCGATTGCCATGCCCTCCCTTGCCCGAAATCGAGCCGTCTTCGGACCACCCTGATTCAAGGCGAGTCGAGACAACTTTAGAATACACATCGGCCCCCAGCCATCGAATCCCCTTCCGGCAGGCCAGTCCTCAAAACCTAGCGATTGCACGACCGGTAGGGAACGGTCGATCTCAGAAGGGTCAATAGCCGAACTACCCCCGCTCGAGGAGTACGTCATTGAGTGCGCAATCTCGAAGCCCTTCACCTGAAGTACACTGCCGTATCCCAGCCATTTGGGTTTCGCGGGTTGTGGCGGCGGTATCTTGGCGTGCTGAGCCTACCGTTCCTGGGGGAGCAGCCCGATGACAACAGTGGTACTCATCAGTTCATTTCTCATGAATGTGATAGAACTCGACCTTATAGCCCATTCGGTCGAGTTCGCGGGCGTGCTGCAACATGTTGACCTTGCTGAAGAACGGAAGGTCTCCCGGCAAGTTCTTGCTTGGCGGGGCCGAAATCGCGTAGACCACAGAAAATCCCGAGACGTTACTCGATTTCGGATCGACCAGCGGCTTCAGCTTCGATGGCAGTTTTGCCTTCATCTTCTTCCGGTATTCGGGATAGTCCTTGAAGAGCCTAGCCGAGACCGTGCCCTGAGCGAACAAGTGGCTCAGGGTCGCCGACCGTGTGTGGCGTTTGACATGAACGAACTGCTTGGCTGGTGTAAACAGGTCAGCAACTTCTATTTGGGACGCACCGACGATACGGACGTTCTTCTTGTCAAGAAGCGCCCAGCCCTTCTGCGTATGCTGCACGCGTTCGTTATAGTCACCTTCGGATTCTTTGTTCGTCTGGTCAATATCCGGCAGCCACGTTCCTTTCGGTATGGAATCGATTTTCCCGATGTCGCTGTTCACGCGATCAACGAAATCGGCAGCGATGCGATACCATCTACCCAAGGTATGAACGTATGTATCGCCTTTGTAAATGGTCTGGAACACCAAGGCCTGTTTCAGACTAAACCGTTTGATCAGATTATCATCAAGGTCATATGACTCGAACGTAAGACGCAATAGATGAGCGTTTGACCGTGCGTGCTTTCCAATCCAATCGATAACTTCTGCGATAGAAAGGTCATCGAGCTTCGTACGTTTTGAAGAGCTGCCGAAATCGTAGTGTGTGATCTTCTCGTATGCTCCAATGTCAGGGAGCACCAAACCAATCGACGTATCGACTCCTTGTTGCAACGATTGCTCAAGGGCATCGTCAAGCTCCTTTTGACGCGGCTTGTTCTTGACATGCCTTACATCGCGCAGCATTTGAAAAGCATCGTCTTTTCTCTTGAGTTTGAACGCCTTGAGCAACTCCGCACATTTCTCTTTCAGCTTCTCAATGCTGATCTTGCTGGTTAAGTAGCAGGCGTCACGGCCACGAATGCGCATGCCAAGAGTGGGATCCGCGGGCGTACCCTCCAAGCTGGTCAAAATGTTCAACAGGAAATCAACATCGAATATGAACATTTCGGAATCATGGTTGACGACGAGGTGCCTTGATATCGTTGTCGGATCGATATTGCGAGCTTGTATGGCGCGAACTCCATCTTTTCGAAGGGAATTGGCGGTGACCCACAACCCAAAATCAGCCTCAAGCAGATCCTGGGCGATAGCCGTGTGGCCATAACCGAAACAGATCGCGAAAACGCGATTCTTGACCTTCAGTAGCAAGACCAGTGAGTTGCTGATGTTCTCCACACCGACCAGAGCGCCGGTCACGCAGCAAGGCCCGACGAATTCGACCCAGGCCGGGATGGAGGGCTTATTCTCGCAGAGGTATGCATCGGCCCATGGCCTGAATTCTGTCTTGAGCCGGATTTTCTTGTATCCATCGGGTGGCGACTTGGCTCCATCCTTCCAGATATTTTGGATCTTATTGATGGATTCATCAAACAGGTAATAACTCAATTGCATCGCCAATCCTCTTCACTTGGCACAGTACCTCATGGGCAATGGGACGCCGAACAGCCGATGTTCCTCGCGTGCCAGGTATATCGAACCAAACTCGAACACCAAAGCGTGGTCTCGCGTCGGGCGCTATTGTTCAGCCATGAAATTGAAGATCACTGTGACTGAACTCCGGCGATCTCCAATGATGAAGAAAGCCCAGGTGCGCCACCACTCTATTTGTAGAGAGCCAGAGCGACGGGCGGCACCCGGGGCTTTCCTCTGGTAGTCACCCCGCCATCGCTGGCAGAGGCAACGGAGGATTCGAGCTGAACGCCAACCCCTTACTTCTTTGCAACGCAATCGAGGACGGGCGCGCTGAGTCAATTCTCAAATAACTGATCTGGGTCGGTGAAATCTTGGAGAAGCACATGGGTGGCGGCTAGCTGGCGGGGCGACTCGGAATAAAGGCCCGGGTCCGAGCCGGTCAGGAGCTTAGTTGCAACGAGAGCTGATGCCCACCTGCTTGGCCAGCTCAAAGATTGCCTCGGAGGGATCGCTGGCCCGAACTAACCGCTTATCTCCGTCCAGGCCGATTGCGGTCACCGCGAAGCCGGTAGATTCTCGCCGCACGGACAAGTCGTATCCGAGGTCACGGATCATATGGGCCAGGAGGATAGCCACCTTGGATGACGTCACTGGGCTGCGCATTGTTCCCCCACATCGGATGAATCGACAGTCTAGCGCCAGCGGTTCCTCAAAGACATATTGAAACCGGAATGCTTGGCTGAGCCAGCGGAGCGAGAGCTCCAAGGACCGAGGGCCCTACGGCAAGCTGTTGCCTTGACGAGCCCCGTCTCGTAGCCCTGACCCCCTAAAGCATTAATTTAGTTCTGTCGCCCGCTTGCGCAAAGATGGATTGCCTCCGCGACACGGATGCATCCGTCCTCTTCGATTCGAGCTGGGAACCGGCCATTCCCCAGGAGCACCGCGCCTCAGCCCGCCGGGGGGATGCTTGCCATGCCCATGTGTCGTAGTCACATGGGGGTTCGATAGAGTATGATAACTAACAACGCAGGACTTGTCTGGCGCGCTGGCAATAATATCATTAGCGCGACGCAGAGCATAGAATCGCCGCCTAGCAGACCATCATGGGGCGCACCAATACCGCTGATTCGGAGAGGACATGGATTCCAAGGCTCTGGAAGGCACTCTTGCGAAGCAGGCGCCACGTCTGCTGGGAATGGTCCGAAAACGGATACCCCCGAGCATGGAGGCTGAGATCAATCCGGAGGATGTGTTGCAGGAGGTGTGGCTCTCGGCATTTCGGAATATCGACGGCTTCGAGGAACGGCATTCCGGATCGTTGGCCGCTTGGTTGACCATAATCACCGAGAATAAGCTGATGGATGCCATCCGCCGCTTGCAGGCCGTGAGGAATGGCGGAACACACCACAAGATCTCCGCTTACCAAGGTGAAGTGAGCTCGTTCGTCAACCTCTTTGACTTGATTACCGCGCCGGGGCTGACCCCCAGTCGAGATGTGTCTGCCGGAGAGATCACCCACGCCGTGGAGATCGCTCTCCATCAGTTGCCCAAATCCAATCGGCTTGCCATGTGGTCATACTACATCGAGGGCATGTCCGTGGCTGACGTCGCCTCGCGCATGGGCAGAACCAACGCGGCCGTTCACTTCCTACTGTATGCCGGGCGCGCGAAGCTTGGGGAGTTGCTGGGCAACCCGGGCCGATTCTTCAGCGACGTACCGGAGGAGGACGAATCAAACACATGAGACCGCGTCCGGGCAAGCTTGTCCCAAGATCGAAACAGCAGACTTCCGCCGACGGCAAAGCGGCACGGGGCATTGCCGCCCGGATCGACTCGATTATCGATGACGTCATCCGTCGTCGGGGAGCTGGCGACGACGTCTCGGACGAGGAGATCCTCAAGCAAAACCACAAGTTGCGGCCTGAATTGGACGAGTGCCTACGGTTGCTCGAAGGCATTGCGTCCGCCCGGCAGCAGGCTGAAAAACTTCAACCTGAAAGTGATGACCATCGCGATGTCCTCGCTCTTGAGCGTCGATATCTGAATGATGCGCTGCCGGACTACAAGCTGCTCAACTTGATCTCGCAAGGCGGCCAGGGTGCCGTCTATCGTGCCATCCAACGATCAACCCATCGAACTGTGGCCCTCAAGATCTTGCCTGGCGGCCCTCTTGCTCCAGAGGCCCGCCACCAGCGATTTGCCCGCGAAGTCGAGCTGTTGGGAAAACTTGTGCATCCAAACATCGTGCGTTTGTACGACTGTGGAATGGCCCTCCAGCAGCCCTATTTTGCCATGGAGCTGATCGAGGGCCATCCGATAGACTTGCATGCCGATGCAGGCCGTCTCGACGCGAATGCTCGGATCCTGTTACTGCTCACCGTTTGCGACGCGGTCACCGCAGCCCACCAGCGCGGCATCCTGCACCGAGATCTCAAGCCTGCAAACATCCTGGTGGACAGCGAGGGCCGGCCGCATCTGCTGGATTTCGGGCTGGGCAAGTATTTCGAGTGTGAGGGTGACCATGAAGTGCTGACCCTGTCGATGGACGGACAGGTGGCCGGTACGGTCTCCTATCTGAGTCCTGAACAGATATCGAGACCGAGCGACCAACTCGATATCCGGACCGACGTTTATTCGTTGGGCGTGTTGCTCTTCAAACTATTGACCGGTCGCTTCCCATATGACGTGACCAGCGGTGCAGAGGAAGCGCGGTTCAACATTCTCCGACAGGAGGCAATGCCCCTGCGCCGGGCTCTGGCCGAGGCCGCGCAAGATTGCGGCTCTCGTGTCGGCCACATCGGTAGGGACCTGGAGGCTGTAGTCGGCAAGACCCTCGAAAAAGAACGAGAGCGGCGATATCAGAGCGTAGCCGACTTCGCCGACGATTTACGGCGATACGTCGCGGGCGATGCCGTCAACGCCCGATCCAACTCGGGGCTCTATGCCCTTGGCAAGAGCCTGCGACGGCACCGCTGGCCCATGCTCATCGCGACGGTGATTTTGCTGATCGCAGGCACACTGGGAGGCGGCTGGGTTCGCTCTATCACCAAGCAGAAAGCCACATCGGCCACCGGTGACCTTCGGCTTGCGTTGGAGCGAGACCACAACCGGTTCATGCTCGATCAACTCCAGATGGCTAGCTTCAAAGCCAACCGGCTGGATGAGATTCGCGATCTTGAGCCCGAGTACGCAACCAAGCACTTATCGCGATATGAGCAAACGCCCATCGTAGTCGATGATGTCGAAGCTCTATTCCTTGCCGATGTCCCATGGGAAATTGTTTCTATGGCAAGCGATCCCAATGGACCTGATTTCGATAAGGCCGAACTATGGTTGCAAGGTGCATCGGACAAATTGGACGTAATATCACGTAGGCTTCCTGAGCGTTCACTGCATTTCCCTTTGGCGAAAGCGAATACATTTCGTTTCGGGAGAAATGACGTCCAGAAGGCCGCGGTGATGTGGACTGGACACGCTTTCCTTGGCCGGGCCTACTCCCACTTCTACGCCGGGAGGCACTGTGCAGCCGTGGAAGATCTGACCTCCGCTCGGCAATTGGCATGCGATCTGGCGGACTGCTTGCCGCTGACACAAAAGCACTACGCTACTACAATCCGCTCACAAGCTGCCGCTTTTGTGCAACGTGCCCTGACCAAATTCTTACCGGAGGCGCATGTGGGGAACAAGTATGTCGAATGGCTCCTCTCAGATCCTGAACTTGCGAGCTACAGCTCGGGCATAGCATTTGAGGAAACTGCCTTTCTGGAGTTTGTGGCCAGCGTGTTCGTCACAGATGCCCACGGCAGTCATCGCCATCTTGACCTCAACAAGCTCGATCAAACCTTCGATGGATCGCTTCGCGAGATGGGCGCGATGACGCCTCGTCATCTCGATTATGCGCAGGGCCTCCAGCCCGATGACGTTGAGGCAATTGTCGAATCCCTCTATGGGCAGCTAGAGGCATGGGATTCGATGAATTACGCACAGCTGGCGCCTTTAATCCAAGAGTTCAATTCTTGGTTAGAGAATGAGCGCGGACACAATGCGCTGCTGTACTTTGCGGTCCCATACGGTGGAAGCTATGAGGCCAAGCTGTGCATCCAAAGCTCGCGCAGAGCTCTGCGCCTAATCGCCCACCTGGCTCGGTATCGCCAGTATTATGGTGGATGGCCCGACGATCATCCTAATGCAGTGCCGAGCACCTGTATTGAATGTCTAACAGATCCGATCACCGGTGTTCCTTTCGAAGTCGATTACCAAGCAGGCATTCCGAGAATCAGATCAGCATCAGGATATGCCAACTTGTTTACCGAGAATTTCCTGGCGCAGCACCGCGATCTTTTTTGGATGTCACCAGGAGACACACGATTGACCTACTTCCCCGCACCAAGCTCTCGCTAACAGATTCGCTCAGCAGCGGCGAGTAGGGCGCGCAATAATTCGGCTGTCGTACTCAGTCAGCTGCAGTTTCCTCCTGAGCAAGGGCAGGCGACTTCCGGCCCGGCTGCGCAGTGCGATCCGAAACTTTGCGAGCACTCCGTGCCAGCGCAGCAGCACGTCAGTTTCTCTAGCTTGGTAGGATCTCCTGACCAGTGGTGGTCAGTATTCTGCTGCACGAACTCCTGGAGTGCTTTAGCATCATCTTCACTGACTTCCCCGTTACGATCAAAGTCAAACGCTTCTAGATCCTGGGCGTCACGGGCCACTGCATCCTTCAGCACAGCCACGTCTGTTTCGTCGGTTGTTCCGTCGTGATTGACATCACCCGGGCGCGATGCAAACACCAGGGTTGCTGCACCTCCTCCGAAGGCAACCGCACCGGTCTCGCCAGCGGCAAGCGGGCCATCCAGCAGCACCACCCATTCGCTACCACCGCCCGAGAGCGACTCAATTTGCGGAGCGGGTGCGGCTGTGCTCGCGACGACGACCGATTCGACGGTTAGCTCGACAGGCCGGTCAAATCGAACGTACACGATGGCAATACCGTCCGGTCTCCCGCCAGCGTCCTTCGCTTGGCCAACATCAATGTGCCCGTCCGGCGGGTCGCTCCAAACGATTTGCGTCCCAGTCGGGAACGCCTCCTGCGCCTGCGCTTGGAAATTGACGAAAGTGATTACCAATACACTCGACACCCAAGTCCATTTGCTACCAGTCATCTTATGTCTCCAGCTGATACCTCGGCGCGCACTTCGGGCGCAGAACCTGGCCGACCCCGTCGTCCGTGCTTGAATCACAGAGAAAGGCAAGGGTCAGGCAGTCCGTGTGTTCGCCTTGGAATTTGTTGGGGGAGCGGTGTGGCCAACGCCGGCCTCTGACTCAATCCTATCCCCGTCACCCCTCAACAACGCAGACTACGCCGGGCGCGCTGGTACCCATCCAAAGAAAATGCGCGCCACCTGGGTGCGTGCCTATCAGAAAAGTGATTGGCTGGCCGTGAAGGGAGACAGGATGTGGCATCCGCTGATGATCGGCGTGCGTTTGCAGCCGATGCACCGGGAAATGCATGGACCTATGATCTTCTCGAACATCGGAGAAATGACAGCTGGGTACTGCGTATGACACGCCATCACTTTTGCCCGACCCACGCTGACAACCTGACTCGGCTCAGCCTCAGTGATTTGACCGCGCGATCCGGCGCGAACGGGCCAGCCAAGCTGGCGTGTCGTCTTCAAGGCATACGTCGACCCACATTCGCACTGCAGCCTCGTCGGTGATGGGATCAGATGAGCAGATCTCGAGGCCGAAGCCGCAGTAGTGGTTCACACATTCCAGACCTTCCACAGGGCTGTCGGGGAGGACAGAATACGTCAGTTGGCTCCGTTCGCACCGAGGACACAATTGGCCGTGCCAGGCAATGCGGCGAATGGGCTCGCCAGCCAATAGAGCTATGACCCAGTAGGGCCGTCCTTTGGAGATTCGGACTGGCTTGATAGTGGCGAAGTGCTGGTAATTCTGGGCTACCACGACCGCGTCATGGAGGAACAGCGCCGCCCGAACCGGTGATGGTCCGTCATCCTCGAAGCCATTGAATTGCCCCACCAATCGCATGCATACATTGCACTGCACGGTGCCCGCTTCGATGATGAGGCGGCCGGCATCGCAGTGATCACAGAATACTCCGATGATTCGGGTTGCCTCACCACACTTGGCCGTGCGGCCGAGATGATTAACATTGAGTCCACTCCAACATCCCGTCAGTTCGGCGGAGACCGCCTCCGGGCTGTGACCATCAAAACCAACCTCAACGCTCTTGTGGGGCATGAAATCGTCGCGGGCATCGGCCCTGTGCTGGAATCTGGAGCGGAGGTTGGACAGTGGCCAAGGAAATCCGGTCCCACATGGGAACAACGCAGCATCCCGGGCGCGCGCTGAGTGAATTCTCAGGAAATCGTGACTGCGCAAAAAGATAGGGCCGCACTGGCTGGGGCCTCAGACAGCATCAAAGACGAAGACGCGACGGAAATCCAGGGGCTTGTGGCGAATTCGGGCGCCTTCTTGAGATTCCGGCGGGCAACCTGTCCCCATAATTGACACCCGGTCTCGCCATGTCCCGCTCTCGCGCGCATTGTGAGGCACTGGCGGACAACCTGTCCAGAAGTGACACCATATCTCGATATGTCCTGTTTTCGTGCGCTCTCGTGACGTGCTGGGGGCTGCATGTTCTGAATTGACACTCTGCCTCCGCTTGTCTTGATTTCGAGCGCTTCGCGCGTCACGCAACGCTCGATACTGCACCACCCTGTTATGCAGCGTCAAGTATAGCGTTTCCGGATTCGGAGCCAGGGAACAGCCGTGGCAGATCATGCTGGCCCTGCTGCGATGAAGCCCAGTGGGCTTCTATCGAGCCATGAAGCGGTAAATGACACGCAGCGTTTGTGCATCGGTGACTACGGAGATGTCGAGTTCGAGCGAAGGGCCGAACGGCCGTGCCGGATCTGCCCGGCGCGAGGGCGGACTTGGTTCAGGACTGGGTACCCAAGCGAAGTAGGGCCATCTTCCCGATCCAGTACATTTTTGAGAATTCCATCAGCGCGCCAGCCACGCATTGCGTTGTTCCGGAAGGGCCGGCATTCGTGGCCATTGTCTGATCTCCGCTGCCGGCTCGGTCGGAGGCCACGCCGTTCCCAGGCGGCGAGTTGGCCACGTTCTGGGCGGATAGCGAGGCATCGTCATTCACGCGATCGCGGACCTCCCTTGTCGCCGTGCGGCACCAGATGGCCCTCGATGCCGTGGGCCCACGCTGAGTTCTGCGTGAGGTCATTGAGACAACATGTTGGCACTAGCTGGGAATGGGTTGTCTTCAAAAACAAGATTCCTTTCGAGATCAAGGGGTTTCAAGATGACTGCAGGACCTCGGAACCTGAGTATGGCGTGTCTGTTGTTGGGCACTGCGGCTGTTCCCTGCTTTGGTTGGGGGCATGTCGGGCACATGGTCACAGGAGACATCGCTTGGCATCACCTCAACATCAAGACCAAGGCGGCGGTTCGCGACATACTGGGCGCCGAGACACTCTTCTACGCCTCCACCTGGCCGGATCGGGTCCGAAGCCAGGAGGAATATGATTGGATCAAGCCGTACCACTACATCAACGTGCCCCGCGGTGAGGCCAGCTACGACCACAGCTCGCATTGTGCGGCGGCGGGCTGCGTCGTGAGTGGGATCACAGCCAACGCCAACATCCTCCGGGATGCTCAGGCCGACACGAGCCAAAAGAAGCAAGCATTGCGTCTGCTGGCACATTTTGTGGGCGATCTGCATCAACCTCTTCATGTCGGCTACGAGGAAGACCTCGGTGGCAACGCCATCACGGTCAGGTTCTTCGGCCGCAAATACACGAACAAGAAGGAGAAGTGGAAAGTCAACCTCCACAAGATCTGGGACAATCTGGTGATCGAGCGGCGCATGGAACTGCTGGGCGACCTCGGCTGGGATGACTACGCCGAGCGATTGAACGCCGAGATCAGCGACACGCAAAACGCAGCTTGGACCAATCCAAGCAATAATTCGCTGCTGTCCTGGGCCGACACGTCTTACCAACTCGCCCGGATACACGCCTATCGCGATACAACGACCGCCGGTCAGCCGTCGCCCGATACCAACGTAAAGAAGAACGACGATCTTCGTAGCAACTATTACGACCAGGCCGTACCGGTAATCGAGCGCCGCCTCAAGGAGGGAGGTGTGCGACTAGCTGCGATCCTCAATGCCATCTTCTCAAGTGAAGTCCCCTTACCGTTCAATCTGGGTAGTGACGCGGGAACCGGCATGCATGCTCTGATCGCGTCACACGCCGCCGACGAGACGATTCGCATGGCGACCTTCAACATCCAGATTTTTGGCAAGACCAAGGCGGGTAAGCCGGAGGTGATGGACGTGCTTGCAGAGATCGTCCGCACCTACGACATCGTGGCAGTGCAGGAGATCAAGGACGCCGACAACACGGTGCCGGGGATCTTCCTGTCCAAACTCAACGAGGATGGATCGCAGTACGGAATGGCAGTCAGTCCTCGGACAGGTATGCAGGAGGACGACCAGCATTCGAGGGAACAGTATGCGTACTATTTCGACACGAATAGCGTCGAGCAAATCGGGGCATCCAGCCTGTACGATGATGGGACCAACGATTCGTTCCAACGCGAGCCCTTCGCGGCGAGGTTTCAGGCCACCGCCGGTGACTTTACGTTCGTAATGATCAGCATCCACACCGCTCCGGAGGAAGCAGTGACCGAGATCGAGGCCTTGCACGACGTCGTCCAGTGGGCGCAAACGGCCTATGCGGATGAGGATGACTTCATCGTGCTCGGTGACTTCAACGCGGCGTGTAGCTACGCGAGCACGGCATCGCTGGACGCTCTCTCCATTCGCGGCGGCAACTACACCTGGGTGGTGGGCGATGATGCCGACACCAACCTTGCCGACTCGCAATGTGCCTACGACCGAATCGTCTTTACTAGTTCAACATCCGGGGACTTTGCCGGATCTTGGGGAGTGGATCGCAAATTCACGGATAAGAAGATTTCTGATCACTGGCCCGTGTGGGCTGACTTCTACGTGGATCGTGATCAGCAGTGACGTGGGCAGGATGAATCGCTTGGCCACACGAACTGATTCGTTACGGAAGAAGAGCTGAGAAACTCGCTGGCCAAGATATCTGCTCCGGGCGATTGACAATGATGTTGAAATTGATTGCGGAGAATAGTTATGCGTAGCCTCACATGGTTTGGCGCTGTTGTGTTCCTCGTTGCGTCTCTCGCGGGTTGTGTTTCCCGGCAGCAAATGAATCTGGTGGTACAGGCAGGGCTTGATGCGTCAGCCCTGGGAAGGCAGGCTACCGCGGACGTTCGTGTCAACCTGGCATCATCTCAAGGAATGGAGTTTCTTGCTGCCGCTATGGGCACGGGTGTCGATCCATGCAAGATTGAAGACCTGGCTAAGCGGACTGAACAGATTCGGGGACTGCTTTTGGCTCGGCAGGTCATGTTCGCCGAGCTTGAGAAGATGTATCGTACACTCAAGACCCTGGCGGACTATGATGCAGCTAGCGAAATCGACGGTGCGGTCGGAGGTGCAGTGTCCGCCGTACTGACATATGCCAACATGTCACGCAACGCAGGGATCCCAGCCCCCGATTCGATCGCAAAGATCATCGACACAGCATCCAAGGCAGTCATCTCGGGCATTCAACAGGGCAAACTGGCCAACGCAAACCGTGGCCTTGCCAATTTCATTGATGAGATCGTGAAGCAACTGGATAAGGAAAAGGCATCTCGTCTTGCAATCGCCGAGCTGCAAGAGGTTTCAAAGCAGAACATCCTGATAGGCATGTTGAAACAAAGGTTTGCCTGGCCTCATATCCTCCTGGCCAAACATGCTGCTGATGTAGGCCTGGTGTACGACCCAAGTAATTTCATCAAGGTCTTTGAAGAGATGCGACTTGGCTCAGATGCTTGCGCTCAGGACCTCAAATCCAAGGGCAGGGACATGACCAGCATCATGCAAGATGAAGACGATCCCTCAGCCAGACGAGTGCAGGCTTTTCACAATATGCAGATTATGCTAATCCGCGCCCATCTCGCGAGCCTGGACCATCGACTCAACGTTGAGAAGGATGTGTTGGAAGAGAGTATCAAAGCGCTGAAGGCCTTGGCAAGAGCACATCGCAAACTAGAAGAAGAGAGCGAGCGACTGGACTTGGCTGAGCTAACGGCCATCGTTGGGCAATTGCGCATCATTGCTACCGAGGCGGCGACCATTGCCGCCGATGTTCGCTCCGCCAAGGACGCGGCACGCGCAGAGTCCAATAAGGCGCGCGAAGCGCGGCGACACTCAATCAGCCAAGAGTTGCTGAAACTCATCGCCAATAAGCTGGGTATCTCGTTGCCCGCGCCCTGAAGTTCGATTTGCAGCCAAAACCCGCATCGTCCCGAGGAGGTGGCCCCATGGCCCAGAAAATCATCGTGGAATTGACCGAGGCACTTCGCCTGACCCAGAAATGCCGCATCCAAGTACTCCTGGATCCCGCAGCGACACCGGTGCAGACCGACACGGCCAACAGAGCACTCTCCAAGATTGCGGATGCATTAACCGACGCCATCATCGACGACCTTCAGGATGGAACGCCTAGGGTCGCCAAGTTGACCGACAAGATCAAGGGCAACTTGCAGAAGATCGAAAGTGAACTCAACGGCCTCAAACGTACCGTCGCCTTGGTCAAGCTTGCCGCTGAGCTGACCAAGCTGGGCGTACAGGTGATGGGCATCGTTGCATGACGACGAAAGGCTAGATGAGAAACAATGAGCGACTCGCTTATCTACAAGTCAGTACGACCTTGGCCCAACAAGCGGCTCAAGGCCATGGCCATCGTGGGGCACACAACAACTAGCACTTCGCGCATATGGGTCAGAACTGGGGCACTGCAGAGATTCTGCCTTATTGTATATCCAATCCAAGGAAATACGAACAACGCGATCTTCAAATCATTGCTGTCGGTGCCATTTAGGCTACGTGCCTTACCTAAGTCGGTCAAAAGATATCGGTTCAGCGTGCCGGACTATTCCAGAGACACCACGCACGTCGTAGATGTTCAAGGTCTCGACCCCGGAACTTGTTATGGATACGCCTTGTGGGGCCATGACCCTGGCGGTGGCAAGGCCACGAACCGTATCCTGCTGGGCCATGACCGACCGTTGTCCTTCCGCACGCTCCCAGAGGGTGACAAACCGTTCAATTTCGCCTTCTTTTCCTGCCACATGCCCTACGAAAAAACGCTCTTTCGTCGCACACGAACTGTGAACATGGACACTTGGGAAGCAATGCAACGGGCGCTAAGCCGGCACGGCGAGAAAGACCTCCGCTTCGTTATCGCGGCCGGTGACCAAGTCTACGCTGATGGCGTGCCAACGCTCAGCATCTGGGAGCTGCTGAAGAAGAGGATGCGTAAGTCGGGATCGAAGCTGCTACCCCGGCAAAGCGATATGGTGACTTGGTATCGCGACATCTACCGAGGGTACTGGGGGTTCGATCCAATTCAACAGGTCTATTCGAGCCATCCGACCTACATGGTTTGGGACGACCACGAGATAGGGGACGGCTGGGGCTCGTTCAAGACGGGTGAAATCGGTCGAATCGTTCCACGGAAGCGCGGTTGGTCCAGAGGGGAGAGGTGGATACTGGCCCAGCGAATGTTCGAGGCTGCGAGGCAGGTCTACAACGAGTACGAACACTGCCACAATCCTGCGACTCCCTCCAAGCAGTACGATTATAGTTTTCGGTGTGGCAGTATCGCGTTCTATGTCCTGGACGGGCGCGGCCAGCGCAACATCAACCGTTCCAGCTACAAGATCCTTGGCGAGGAGCAGTTCGAGCGGTTTGTCAAGTGGCTCGACAAGTTGCAGCCCGATGAAACCAAGTACCTCTTTGTGATCTCTGCCGTTCCGCTCTTACATTTGAGTGCATTGGGTGCCAAGCTTGGGAGCCTCAAGAAAAACCTACAGGATGACTTGCGGGATTCTTGGGACCACCCTCTGCACGACGACGAGCGAAAAGAGTTCACCGATGCGCTGTTTGCCGTCGCGAAGCGTGGAATTCGTGTCTCCATATTGAGTGGCGACGTGCATGCCGCCGCCGCTTTCCGAATTGAAGAGAAGAAATCCGGCCAGGTCATGTATCAGCTGACTTCAAGCGCCATCACATACAACGTTCCACGCGTGTCGGGTTGGTTGCTGGCCGCTGCTGCTGCCGGTCGTGGGAGGACACGTGATGGCCACCAATTCGAGCGTGTGGCCCTGTATAGCGACAGCAACTTCGCCATGGTACACGTTGATCCTGTGCGAGATCGTGTCGAGTTTCGGCTCTACGGCCAGGGGCAGTTTCCCGGCGCCGAGAAAGGTGAATGGTGCATTCCGGCGCATACATCGTCGGTAGCAACCGAGGAAGAACGGGCGTGGGCGAATCCGCCGGGTGCTCATGCGATTGCCACTATTCCCCTTGAGTTCACATAAGGCGTATTCCTAGGACGAACACATGCAACCAGACTGCTCCGGCTTCCATCACAGAATAGAATAGAGTTCAGAAACGGCGCACGAGCAGGGCCGAGTACGATACTGCACAACTAAGGAGAATTCGCGTGTCCGAAGAACCGTTTGAGAGTGGGCAACGTCTCGTGGACGAATATCATCGCGCCGTCTCGACGAATCACAGCATGCACGTTGTCCATCGAGATTGGCATGCGAACAATCCTGATCCCAGAGATCAACTTCCAACTCGGCGTGATTCTGAATGGGGGATGGACATCGAGTTCGGTCAGCGTTTTCTTCAGATGCATCACGAAATGCTCAACGCGGCGGACGACGAACCAAGAGAATGGATGAACCATGTTAGTTTGAGAAGTTGGTTCAGCAGCCAGCGCCATGATTGGCCGGTAAAGTGGGACCCAAGGACGCCGATACCTGATATCCTAAGCTACACTCCAGACGCTTCGACGTATCCTGATGAAATACGCCGCCCCATAGAGGCGGAAGCAAGAAACCGGAGGATCTCTGTCGAAGCACTATTGCGACGAAATACGAACAACCCCCGTTTCGACCTCCCGTCCTGGTTTTCTAACGAAGGCGTCAGTGCCGGCCAGCCCGGAGAACCGTACACGGGGGCGAGACGGCTCGCCGATTTCAAGAATTTGAACCAACTTGGGAGCTGCCTCGTCTGGCCCCACAATGCGTGGCATGGCCGGATAGGTGGCGCAATGGGATCGACCTGGACGGCGATTGCAGACCCGATCTTCTACTTTGGCGTACACTGGCATGTAGACGAAGTGTTCCTCGCATATTTGGACATTCAGCAACAACGAGAAGACGCATCAATCCCGGGGGCGGACTCGCATGTATCGCATGCTTTACCTACGGCTGAACTCCCCACCGGGGCGGCTCTCACGCCGCGCGAGAGCGAGCAGCGATTGAACGACATCGTCATTAGTACAGCGCTGAGTACACCTTTTGAAACGGAGTTGCCGCAAAGATAAGCGCGCTCATGTCAGGCCAAATGCTACAAGACTTGGAAGCGGTGTCTTGGGAGGAGTGGGGGGGGCGAAGTTAGGCTTTCCCAGAGGCCATTAGGCCGCCTACCACGGCACCATTGATGGAAGGACGCCTCCATTGCTTGGGCGTCAACTTTCTTGGAGAATCTCATCGGCGCACCGCTCCTCATCAGCGTTGTCCGGCAGAAGTCGGCGTTCGTCTTCACGCATCGAGCACACGAGAGGTCTGACCTATGTTTGACAAGATCGACTATAAGGACTTCGGAAAGGAATTTCTGCAAGCATACCTGGCACGCGGTATGGGCTCACTTTCCAAACGCGAGCTCGATACGCTGGTCATGCACCTTATGGAGAAGTTTGGCGATCTCGAATTCAAGAGTAATCATGAACTGAGCATTCAACTTCGGCTCTCTGAATCGCGCGTGAAGGGGCTTCGCTACGAAGGGCGGCTCAAGTATCCGCCTGATGAAGATAGGTTCGTTGAGCGAAGGTTTCTCTATGCTCTAACACGGGCACAGTTCGATGCGGACCAGGGGTGGATCATCTTCTCCCTTGAAGATTCGTATCTTCGCCATGCTATCCGGGGCCAGCTAAAGCAGTCTGGCGCTCTCACTGATACATCCTTCAACACGGAGTTGGTGAAGGTTCGCCTGGAACACTTGGAGCCTATTCTGATATCTTTCTTCGGCGCTGAGATTTCCAAGTCGTTTGCCCAGGACATGAAGAAGGCGCTGGCGAAGGACTCGAAAATAACTTTTGCCGCAATCAGGAAGAAGTTTGTGCTTGGAGCTGCCAGTGGGCTGGGCGGAACTACCGTGAAAATGGTCAAGAGCTTGTTGTATGGGGATCCTACATAGCCTGCGCCGGAGGGATTTCCTTGGGCGTCATCCCGGCCACTCGGCCTTGGAATCTGCCCGCACGATTCCCTGTGCCGAATCATCCTATGGCGAGCGGCAAGTCAGGCTTTTGCCGCCCGGAATCAGAGGCAGCGTTTCAGGGCGTTCCCATTAGTGGGTCGGCTGTTCGTGGGATGGATGCAGTGACCGGCGCAAACCCGCCTGAGCCGTGGTCCTGTTTGCTACTACCGTGCTGCCTCAGTCGGAATCGGATATCCCTGGTCCGGACTTAGCTCGTCCCGGAGGAGAAAATGACCATGAAGAGCGGATGCAGGAAATCTATGTGTGAGGAGAAGATGGCCATGCTTCGACGGCATTTGATGGAAGAAGTTCCTGTCTCAGACGTGTTGAAGGATTGCGGGATTAACTCAGCCGCACAGGGAGCGGAGGTGCTTGAATGCCCCGCGAGAAGTCCATTGGAAACACCAAGAACGCGGCCTCGCAGAATCGCAGGACGCCCGTGGCCCTTTGGGCTATGCCGGCGGATCGAACGGGCCTGGGCACGCGGCATGCCGCGTGTTGAGCCCTCAAGCAGTGCAAAAAGGGAGTACGGATCCCATGGATCACCTGGACCAGATCATATTTGAAGCAGCGTTCCTCAGACGATTCCTCTTGGCCAAAGGTAACGCGTTCGAGGATTTCTTCGCTGACATCATGGAGATGCGTTATCCCAAAGGCGACTTCGTCCGGGTCTACGCCTCGGGCCAACTCGGTGACCTCAAGAACGACGGGTATCTCAAATCAGAGGGAAAGATCTTTCAGTGCTACGCTCCGCACGCAATGACGGCCAGGGCCGCTGTGGCAAAAATAGAGACCGACTTGACAGGAGCGGTGAAACACTGGGGAGAACACTTCGACGAGTGGATATTCGTCCACAACGACATCCGAGGTGTTCACCCGCCCTTCCTGGACAAGATCCTCGAGATGAACAAGCGGTGCCCGTTTCGAATTACCCACTGGGGCTTCAATGATCTCAGAAGTCTTGCCCAAATGCTCAGTGCCAAAGACCGCGTGGCGCTATTGCCCGTTACGGCACTCACAGAACTCGCAAGAGCCCGGTGCCATGACAACCAGATCTACATGTGGACGGCTGAGGACTTTCGTGCGGGCTTGGAGCCACTTGCCCAAGATACGATGGTGGAGGTCGTTGAAGCTAATGAGCCAATAGACGTGGCGGTTCTGCGCCAAAGGCGGCTTCCCCGCTTACAGATCGATTACCAACGGGTCGCGGATCGTGCCCAAGAGTGGCTTCAGCGCGGCGCATCAGCCAAACGTGGCGGCCAAAGGCTGCGCGTCTTCTGGATCGAAGCAGAGAAAGGACCTGCCCGCAGTTCGGCGCTGCTGGCCAGCCTTAGTCGTGCATGTTGGACCGAGCGTAGTGTGTTGGACGCGGCTTCTGATCCTGGCTTAGCTGCCATCGCAGTGGACAAGTCCATCCTTGTGTTTGAATCTGAAGTTCCGCCCGCAGTCGGGGTCGATCTTGATACGAGTGACAACGATTGGTCAGAACTCAAGAATATCCTGACACAAGCACGTAAACGATTCGACGGCTCGGCAGAAGATCCATACCCGCGACTGATCATTGCTGGCATGGCCGACCAGGCGCAATCATTCTACGACACCATGCCCGGGCTGGTTGAGATTGCCGTCCTTGATTTGCGAGGTAGAGACCACCAACGGCCCTACAGCTTCCACGGCGCCAACACTATGGAGAGCGCGTCGGTCGGGCGTGGCGACGTGTTCAACCGCGGCCTGCCAATGACCTCAAGAGCCCTCTTCGGGAGGCAAGATGAACTCGCAAGACTGGACAACGCCTGGGGCTCGAAACAAATGCAAGTTGTCCCGGTTGTATCGTCCGGAGGTATGGGGAAGTCAGCGTTGGTGAACCACTGGCTCGAACAAATGCGCGAAGACGACTACCGTGGCGCGCGCAAGGTGTTTGTCTGGTCTTTCTACAGCCAAGGCACCAAAGACAACCTGGTGGCCGCCGACCCGTTCATCAATGCGGCGCTGGAGTGGATGGGGGATGACTCGCCCCGCGGTCTCAACCCGTGGACCAAAGGCCTGCGGCTTGGTGAGCTGATTCGACAACACAAAATGCTCTTGATCCTGGACGGAATGGAGCCCTTGCAGCACCCACTCACCGACCCTGCGGTCGGCGGCCAGCTCAAAGACGATTCGGTCCGGGCTCTGCTGGAAAGCCTGTCCAATCCGGGCTGGGATGGTTCGTGTGTGGTTACGACCCGCGTAGAGATTACCGATCTGCGATACCGCATGAACAGGCCCATCCAAGACTGCACCGTTCATGAAATTGTCCTTGATGTCCTTGATGATCGGGCAAGCTCTGAACTGCTCTCGTACTTGGGGGTTCGAGGATCGTTCAGGGACAAACAGTCGGCCGTGCAAGAATTCGGAGGCCACGCCTTGGCCATCACCCTGCTTGGCAACTATCTGCGGAACATCCACGGCGGCGATCTTGCGGGCCGCTTCGACATCGACAAACTCATGCCCGCCGACGCCCAGGAAGGCGGCCACGCCCGGCGGGTGATGGCGGCCTACTCTTCTTGGCTTGGGAATACGGAGGGCCGTCCAGCGTTGGCCGTCTTGCGGATGATCGGTCTGTTCGACCGTCCGGCGCGACCGCAGGCCATGCAGGCCCTGCTTGGAGACGAGACAATCGATCATTATGCGGAGCACCTCGATGAGGTCGGGGGTGAAGTCTGGAATGAATGCGTGACTACGCTTAGGAAGATGGGCCTGCTCAACGAGATCGATCCGGCTTACGAACCAGGTACGCTGGATGCCCATCCTTTGGTGCGTGAGCATTTCCAATGTGAAATCCGCGAGACAAAAACGGATCTGTGGCTACGAGGTAACCAGCGGTTGTACGATTACTACCGCAACGAGGCTCCAGAACAACCGGAGAACTCCGAGGGCATGACCGCTCTCTACGCGGCGGTGACGCATGGGACCGCGGCTGGCCTCCACCAGAAGGTGTTTGACGAGGTGCTCTTGCCCCGCGTATGGCGGGACCGCAGGACGAATTTTGCAACGCGGCGCCTGGGCATGACGGGTTCAGACCTAGTGGCTTTGTCCAATTACTTTGTCCTACCAAGCTGGACAACGCTCAAAGAGGTGGGACTCGCGGAGGGTGCCCGCGTTCTTATCCGCACCAACGCCGGCGTTAGGTTGCGGCAGCTTGGCCGCCTGGCAGACGCCCGTGAGTGCTTCTCTTCGGTCGCAGGCGAAGCTGCAATCACCAAAACCATCGGGGAGGCCGATCCATCCTCACTGACAGATAAGCAGCGCGAGCGGCTTCAGGACGCTTCGTATGCAGCAGCTCAATACTGCGAATTGCTTGTGATCGCGGGGAATCTGGGGGGCAGCGACTCTGATAGCGCGCTTATCAATGCTGATCGGGCCATCAACTTTGCCGACGGTGGAGGTGATCCGTATTTCAGGATGCATGCCCGATCCTCGTTGGCTGAGGTCCACTTCATGCTCGGCGAATTCGAGAAGGCGGGTGAGCTGTTCGAGGAAGCTCTGGCGATTGATCGCGCCGATTCGCCGCGACCGCCCTTCCACTACTCCCAGAGTCTATTCCGATGGGCCTACTTTCTCATTGAGACTGACCAGTCAGAACGAATCCTGGCTCTTTCCGAGAAGGTTTCAGATTGGGGCAAGAACGGGAAAGATTCTTCCCTACTCTCTGAAGCAATCCGTCTCTTAGCTATCGGAGCCGCGCATCGCTCGCGCATCGAACGTAAAGACGAGTCAGTTGTTTGCCTAGCCAAGACGGCTGCACAGGGTCAGAAGATCCTCGACGACTCCGTTAGCGGCTTCTGGACGGCGGGCTACGCCGATTATGTGGTTCGGGGCCTGCTTGAGCGGGCTCACTTTTGGCGGGTGCGCAACGCACCAGATGACCACGCTCGCGTGCGGGCCGACTTGGAACGGGCGACCATCGAGGCCCGGCGGGGACAGATGCACCTGCTCTACTGTGATATTCTCTTGCAGTGGACAGCAGCCCAGTTGAAAGTGTGGCCAATCGCGACCCAGGAGGAACGAATCAGGATTAGCGGCGATGTGGCTGATACATTGCGTGAGGCGTCAGCGCTAGTGAAGAGCATCTGCTATGACCGGCGCCGGCCGATGCTCGTGGAACTTCAACAGTTAGCGTCAAGCTTCGGAATTCCGTGGGATACAGAAGCTCAGAGCCAATAGCGGGAGCGATGTTGGAAGCCGCACCGAAGTATCACACTAAGTACGTGTCCTGCTGCCAGGCTGCGCCTCTATATGGCGGTTTGAGTCAGAACGTTGAAATGCTACTGGATGACGTTTCTGAAGCTTCATGGCGACTTGACAAAGAGAATCCGTGCCGCGGCCTCAAGCTCTGATGTACTCTTGCCCCCTTCGGCTTGAGATGGGCCAAGGGCGAACATGGAACAGCGTGGCCCAGCCAGAGATCGCCTGTATTGCTTCGCAGCGAATCGCGTAGCTTAAGCGACCGGTCGCCCTGGCGCACCTGACCAGTCAGGATACTAGCGTGGACTGGTTGATGAATCTCGGACATGTCATTCGCCCGAAGTTCGGCCTATACCGCAGACTGATCCTGAGCGTGTGGCAGTGATGAATGAACGGTTGCAGCGGCATACGACAAGGGCGGGTGGATTTGAATTGGCAGGCCGTGGACTTGAATCCAACGCGAGCCGGTGTAAGCGCGTAATGCAGGTTGAGGGTTGATCACCGCCTCAGCCTACTTACATCAGGCGTCATCGGTTTCCGATTGCACCTCCATCGTACCGACGCTCAACCCCCGGGTTCTGCATTTGTGAAACCAGATTCGATGAAGGACGCATGCCTAGGTACTGACGAACAGCCTCGGCTGTTCCGGTCGTCAGAGTTTCGAGGTTAACTCGCTCCGCCAGCTCGAAGAGGTGGCCGCACCCGCACTCGCCGAGAGCCTTGACCAGTTCTCGATCGTTGCGCACATCTGTCGTGAGGAACGTGCTCAACTTGTCAAGGCCTAACCATTCCCGGTCTCGTCGCAGCACACCCAGCTTCCGCTTGAGCATCTCCGATTCGGGCGTCCCTTCCATCGTCAGAAACAGGAATGTATCGGCGATGAACCGATCGCCATCGAATCGAATGCACCAATATCCCAGACGGTACTCTCCTATGCGCTGTGCCACGACCAGACGGCGGTGTGACGGCGTCTTCTCGACTTGACGTTCGCGCAGCGAATAGAATATCCAGTTCCGCACTGTCTGGCCTTTATCCCGGACATCAATGCGTTCGTCGAATTTCCGCAACGCGTGGCTTGAGATAAACACGGGGTAGGAGGTGCCCTGTCCGCTCAGCCCAACCTGATCTGGCCGCCAACTGAGCCAGTCCACGCCATTGTCTCGGATCGCCGAACCCACTTGATAAGCGCGGATGGTCTCTCCATCATCTTTCGGAACCAGGACCACTCTAGGCTGCTCTTTCTCCAAGTGGATGAGTAACTGGAGGCGGGGCGGCTTGGAGTTGCAGTCGGCGAATCGGCACCCGAAGAGTTTTTCGTCGAAGCGGTTGAATCCAGCGATGACGTCAATAACCTGCCACGTCAACTGTGACAGGGCTTCACTACAGACCCGCTCGAACAACCCGAGGAAGCTGCTGATCACTTCCTGCGCCCTAGCAATGCCTTTGAGAGTCTCAGAGTTGCGTTCCAGACCGTCATGCACTGTGCGAAGAAAAGTGAAGAACTCGTTGAGAGAAATTTTGACACCCCTGGATGGCACATGGACCTCCAGAGTCTGCAACCGTTTGAGAATCTCGTCGCGGATCGCGACTGCCTCGGGGCTGCCTTCAGCCGTCGAGTCGAGTTTCACGTCTGGAATTGGGTACCGATTGATACAGATCAAGTCACAGAACTCTCGTGGCAAAGCATCAAGCAAGCCACCAAAGCCGAGGCGGGCCAGCAAGGACCGGTACTGTTCCTTCCGCCTAGCCAGAAGCCCGACCTGTTGCTTCTTCTTTGATCTGGCTCGACGTGATCCCATTTTACTCGAAGGCAGTGCCATTCTCCTCGACGACTTCATACACACCTTCCAGGAATGACGATCGCCGTCGTCGTGGCACCAAGGCCATGCATCGCGGCAGGTTATCATCAAACCAGACAAGGACAGCGTCCTCTTCGTCATCATCTAGCAGGTTGGTCAACTTCTCCAGGCGCTCTCCCCATTCGTTCGCGTCAAGCTCATCCGGGCTCAGGCCGCGCAGGCCCTGCGTCAACTGATACGCCGCCCACTTGTAGCCGTTGGTTCCTCCCGTGGACGCCGTCTCGCAACAAATGCGGAAGAACGTCGGGCACGCACCACGACATTCACGTGGCTTTCTAGAACCCGAACGCTCTAACTTTTCTACTACCTTCATCGTGTTCTCCAATACAAAGGTCGTCAAACTCTTTCCAGCTAGGCGTGCTGCTTCCTTGATCCGCTGCTTTGCCTTGCCGTCTACTCGAACGATAAGATTGTCGTGCTTCACCATGTCTGCCGCCTCCAATTGTCCACTGTACATACAGTAGCATCGAAGCGGTCAATGTCAACAAATTGGTTTGTTTTTTCTCGAACGGAGACCTCAAATGACTACATCAACGCTGGTGGAAGCTGCGCCCAGCACCACTGAGAGCAGCCCCGAACCCATCAACCTCTATAAACTTGGCATGTTGTTCGTCGTCAAATGCAGGTACTGGACCTGTCGAGCAGGCAACGACGCCAATGAATTGGAACTGACTGCAGATCGCATCGAGGCTAAGGCGCTGGCTTCTTTTGGCTCAAAAGACCTGCTAGATCCCGCCAAGACCCGCAAGGTCTTCCAGCAGCTTGAGAAGAAAGCTCGTCACACGCTGGAGAAGCACTCCAGGCCATTCGCTGCAGCAAACGCCCACTTCGTGCCTTGGAACTCGGTTGAAACCGTGATCGGAGAACTCGAAGCGCTGAAGATCGAATTCAACGTGGCTGTCAGCCAGTTCATCGCCGATTATCCATGTCTGCATCAGGATTGGCAGAACAAGCATCCGGAGATTCCTGACGGCTGCTATCCCCTGGCGCTGGGCTTGCCTGAGAAGTTCAGCCTCTCATGGCATGCGTTCAAAGTGACCGGTGCTCCAGACCTCACCGCCGTCGAAGACATCGAGATGGAAATTGAGCAGCGGCGGGTCCATGACCAGCAGGTGAAGCTCATGGAAACCAACCTCGAAGAAGAATGCCAGCAGTTTGTCGAGCAGTACGTGCTGGGCTTCCGTAAGGAAGTCGCTGAGTTCTGCAATCAAGTAATCTCAGCAAAGGGCCAGGTACACGGGAAGACACTCAACGCGATCCGTGACCGCATCGACAAATTTCATTCCATGAACGTGTTTGGAGATGCTGACGCAGCATCCAAGCTCACCAAGCTCAAGCAGCAGATAGCGGGGCTGAGTGGTCAAGATCTGGCTCAGCAACCTGACGTCGCCGCCAAGCTCAGCAGGGCCTGCCAAGCGCTGAAGAACCAGATCCTCAACCCCGATAGCGTGAGCCAGCTGACTGGTCGATTGAAGCGGCGGGTTGTGTTGGACTGATCATCGAGGCGCGCCGCAACGCCAAACTGATGCCACGCGCTTACCTTGATAGGAGAAACCATGTCCCATTTCGTCGAGTGCCAAACCGAATTCAAAGATCCCGAAGCCCTAGTAGCAGCGATCATCGAGTGCGGATTCACCGAGGATCAGATCGAGATCCACGCAGAATCAACCCAGCTATATGGCTATCAGGGTGATGTCCGATCCCAGCAAGCCCACATCGTCATCCGTCGCCAACACATCGCCACTGGTGCGAATGACGTTGGCTGGGAACGTCAGGACGATGGCTCGCACAAGGCTTGGATCAGCGAGTACGATTCCGGCGTTGGGCAGTATATGGCCCGTGCTGCGTCAGCCCGATTCAACCAAAAGATGCAGAACAAGATCAAGCAAGAATACGCGTTCCAGGTAATTGAAAGACAGCAGCGTGCCTTGGGTAGATCAGTGGATCGCCAGCGCCTCTCTAATGGCGAGATCGAGGTGACCATTGGTGGGTATCGCTAGCCTGGGTTGAGGCCTGATAGCTATGAAAAAGGAGGCGCATTTCATGTCCCGAGGCAAGCACATCAAACTGATCATCGGTGTTGACGGGCAATGCTCGATCGATGCCCACAACTTCACCGATGCGTCATGCCAGAAGGCTACCCAGCAGATTGCCGCTGCCCTGGGTGGTCAAATTGACCATCAGCGAGACAGGCCCCAGGCACGGCTTCGGCAACTTTCCAGACAGTTTGACATGGAGAGATCTTGATGAAACTGCGCATAGATCAGGATGGCACAGTGCGTTGCTTGTGGTTCGATGGACTTGATTGGCTAGATCTCGGCGTGGTGTCTGTTCGCAGGGCCTCACACGTCGAGTTCAGTGATCGCGAGCAGATGTGGTATGTGCGGGCCGGCAATCCGAAGAAGTGGTTTCGCCGAGTTCTTCAATCGCTCTTTCGCCGACCCTTCGGTGAGATCCTGTATTGGGCGAAGACCCGCCAAGAGGCCCTCGACTGGGAACGGGTGTACTATGAACCGGGAGGACCGGGATGGGTGACAGCGCACGGAGACGATTGATATGGAATTGACCAATGATGCCAAACAGCGCTATCTCAAAGGGCGTGGCACACATTGCCCGTTCTGTGGGAGTGAGCAGATCGAGGGCAGCCATGTTGAGGTCGATGGCGGGCGGGCTGTTCAGCCCATCGGATGCCTGATTTGCGATAAGGAATGGAGCGACATCTACACCCTCGATGACGTTGTGGCTGGCGAGGGTTGATACGACCGCACAATCTCCCCTATCAAAGCGTGTCGATGCGGGAGCATGGCCGTTTGGGGCAATTAACCGGCCTGGACGGTTCTTGAAGTGCCCAATTCAAGAAGAGCATTCGGTACTCCCCGATCTGAGGCCGGAAGTGCGTCCTTGCGCTGCAATCTACACGGACAGCTTTCGTAGCTTCTGAACTTCCAGCACGCCCATTGCACCATCCCGTCAAGCAACAACCGTAATTCAGCAGCCGAAAAGGAGGAACAACCCTATGGGGCTTCTGCAGATTCTGATCGGCTTCTTCACCGGTCTTTGGCCTTCCCAGAGGAGGATTCCCAGCCACACCAAACACCAGGCCTACGGGCCTCGTTGGTCCAAACACCGGCGCCGACAGATCGATGGCTACAAGCGAAGACGGCGCCAGCGCGGGAGGTAGTGAGTCGGCTCCGAGCCAAAGAACGAACTTCGTCTGTCCCGCGATACATGAGCACCGGAGGAGTACGATGACGATCACCTTCCACAACATCACGATCACGATGGAGGCTGAGTCAGCACGACAGGCCTACGACGACCTCTGCGAACTGTTGGATGAATACGACAAATCGCACGGTAGAGGGGCTATGGAATGGACATCTGACACCTATGCCATCGACGGTGGTGTCGAAAGCGAAACGAGCGAACTTTGGCCGCAGTAGACCGGGATTGGCTTCTGTTCCATCAAGCGATGGCATTATTGTGCTAAGAGAAACGCCGCCAAAGATTCCAGCGATCAGCTCTCAAATCTCGGAGGTCCGAACAATGAACCACATCGACCTGAACAGGCTCTACGAGGCCACTAGTGAAGATCTGCTATTTGCCATCGGCGTGATGCAGATCGACGGTGGCTTGGCCCCGCACGTTCAAATCCTTTACGAAGATTGGACTCGTCAGCAGCTCGAACTCGTCCGCGAATCGTTCAAGGGTGGGCTAAACTTGGTCATTGGTGATTTGAAGCATGGAACTCACGACTTGTACCTCAGCACCAATGCCAAGATTGCCTTACGCGCAAGAAACGATGGCAACACGGCAGTGCTGCGTGCCCCAGCCTGGGATGCGCGTCTTTCGGGCGTCGAGGAACACGTCTTGCGGCTCTTCGAGTCCAATCGTAAACAGCACGGTGGATTCATGCCGCAAGTTCAGACGTTGGAATGGGGGTTCCAATGCAGTGTTCGTGATCCGACGGGGCGGACGATCATGTCACCGATCTTCAAAACCAGCCACTATCAGGCAGGCTAGAATCGCCCAATCAGCAGCGAACGCTACAAGCAGGAATCCGCAAAAGAGCTTTCGGAAGGCCATGAGCACCTTGTCTGAGCAAGGCCTGCCCGAAATCACTCCCGCTCCGCCTCCTTGGCCTACGTCCCCACGAACCGGCTCTCCACCTGCTGTCATTCGATTCCACGGCCAGTTGGCCAGGGCTGTCTTTGGGAACCGGCTGACATCCCACCATAATCGCACGACACTACCTCGGCTCTTCGGAGCGACATCTCAACGTGTCGAGTCGCACCAGCCCCGGTCAATTGCATCCGACGACGTCGTGCCTGCACGCCTTCTTCGATGCAATCATCGGATGTGCACTCGACTTCGTGGTCGCTGGCGATGTTCTGGGCAATCGACCACGATTAGATACAGGTTAGCAGCCCGAGTCGTCGTATACGCACGCTCCATCCACGCAACTGTCAACCGTGCATTCGATATCGTCGTCACAGGCGATAGTCTGCATCACATCGTAGAAGACACAGAAGAGCTCGCTGTCATAGTCGGGCGCGGAGTCCATGTCCGTACCCTCAAAGAAGTAATCAAGGCTTGTGGCGATGTTGTCCCTCAGGAAATCGTGACCTGCTAACGCCTGGTTCTCTGTACAGTTGCCATTGCCATGTCCGATGTAGTGGACCGCCACAATCGTTATGCCTGCTTGGTCAACAAGCACAACTTCATCTGTAGCAGCTGTACGCGCGGCGCTGCAGTTGCACGCGTTGCATCCACTTGGCGGATAGTTGATAACGCCGTCCGAAATCACGACGATGTATTTGGGCGACTCAGGTGCACCCGACTCCAACTTCACGCGGGCTACATTGAGCGCAGCCGACAGGTCTGTAAAACCCGTCCATGGCGGCGTGTCCGGGATCGCGTTGATCACAGAATACAGCCCAGTTCCTGGGAGACCGTCAGCACCATAAGAGCTGGTGAACTCACCATTGCCCAAGAGCCTAGCAGTGTCATTTTCGCCGTCATCGCCGACACAATCAGAAGGTGTCGCACACGGCCCGTTGAAAGAAGCAAGCACGATCCGCGGCCTGATCGGCGAATCACCGAAGAAATCCAGGAAGCCTTTGGCGGCCCGCTTAGATTCCTGCATATCCGCCGTGGATGTGCTCCCAGTTCTATCTAGGACGATCACAATGTCAGCCACTTTGGTGTTGCACTCCGCACATTCCTGGGGGCAGTCCGTGTGTGACACTACGCCGCCATCACAGGAATCAGCCGTGCAGGGATCGCCATCATCCAACGGCACGATGTTGCCCAGCGCGTCGCAGCAGTAGCCCGGTGGGCAGTCGGTTCTTATGTCGTCTATTATGGCGTGGGTGGTTTGGGTGTTGTTGCCTGAGGCTAGGCCGAACTCCAGGCTTACGGTTGTTCCTGCCGTTAGGGAGACCAGGTTCATGACGGCTGTGTAGGCATCGTCGCCGTCTGGGCCGGTGATCTGTACGTAACTTGAATTGAAGAGCAGTTTGCCGTCGCTGTCGGTGTAGAAGAAGGCCTTGCTGAAGGCCTTGCTGAAGGCCGGCGGATCGCCGGCTGCGACTACTAGCGGGTCGCCGTTACCATCTCTGAGGAATGCCATAAGCGCATCGGGCGGCACGGTGCTTTGCCTGGTGCTCGGTCCATAAGAGAGTCTGTAGCGAAAGGAGAGCCATCCGGGTGGATTCGCCAGAGTAAAATTCTGGGCGATGCGGCTTCGCCCACCGTCGCCTGGCTCAGAGAGGACCGCGAAGTTGTTCGAGCCCGTGCCGGTGACGATGGCCACGTCGCCAACATCGGACCAGCCGGTCAACTGGTTATCAAAGTCGCCGTTGGTAGGCTGAGCCGCCGCTGGGGACGACCAACCGATCCAAAGGACCAATACCGCTACGATCTGTTTTCCCGTGCTCATGATTCTTTCTCCGCATGCTTGTTGCATGGATGGTTGTCTTGCTGATCGTTGATCCTGATTACCGATTCCAGATTGGCTGCCGTATTGTAGGCGTAAGTCGAAAACCAAGTCCCGCGGTCATCAGGGATTACGCTTAGCTGGCTTTTTGCTTTGAAGGCGGTGTGGCTGGTCATCCTGCCTCTGCTGTCGTGGACGAAAGTCTCGAACGGCGTAGTGCCCTCGCCTGGGACTTCGGGCAGGGTGCGCTGAGTCAGACGGCCCAGCGTGTCGTAGGTCATCGACGTCTCTCGGCCCAGCGCATCAATCTGCGAGGCGCGGTTACCTTGGTCGTCATAACCATAGGTGGTCATGCCATCCTCAGCATCGGTGACCGACTTCAACCGGCCCATCAAGTCGTAATCGAAGCCAGTGCTAACCCCGGCTTGATCAGCCTGGGCAACAAGTTGACCGGCGGCGTCGTAGGTCGAGGTGCTTTCGCTGTCGTCGTCGAAGATGGTCTTGGTCCGCTGACCATAGCCGTCGTACTCGTACCGGGTGAGTTTGTCTCGGGCATCGGTGAAGATGGTCAACTGGCCGTTGGCGTCGTAGTAGTAGGTAGCGTCTTCATTGGATGAATCGACCACGCGGGGGCTCGCATCAATCGCGAAAGTAACCGGCCCAGCGGACGCGGAGGACGACCGGCAGATGCTGATCATCAAGGTAACTAGGATTTGAGTTCGTGATCTCATGATGATCAAGCCATGCCGTTCGTACGGATAGCCGCTCTAGTCCTTGCAGCGATGATTCAAGTTTCATGCTGTGGTATCAGCATTGCACTCAGCGATGTTTATTCCACCCTAGACACAGACTGAGGAGCCGCTGTCGGCACTCTCCAGTCAGCTCATCCTTCTCCCTTGGTAAGAACACACCTAAACCCTGCTCGCTCATGTACTGCCTTTGGGTTCATCATTCCTCTTGTGGAGCACTTGAAGTCGTATCTGTCTTGCGAAAACCAGTTTCCACCTCTACCCGATCTTGCATCCTTGATGTCCTCTCTTCCAGGATCGCCTTGAGGGTATACGGAATAGTTCTGAATGGTGGCCCAGTTTGTCATCCATCCTCCAATGTTCCCTGCCATGTCGAAACAGCCGTACGGGCTTACGTCGCCTGGAAATGCACCCACTGGCGCCGTGCTGCGCACGCCTCCCTCCCAGCACGCGCATTTCTGATTGTTCCACCGATCTCCCCAAGGATATCGGCGACCGTCCGTGCCGCGGGCGGCCTTCTCCCACTGTGCCTCCGTGGGCAGATCACCACCGATCCAGCTTGCATAGGCTTTGGCGTCGGCCCATGTGACAGCCACTACGGGCCAGTATTCGCAGCGTCTGCTATAGTAGGCTTTCCACTGCCCCTCCGGCACATACTTGGTAGCCTTGACGAAGCGATGGTATTGCGTGTTCGTCACATGGTATTTGTCAATCAAGAACTCTCCTAGCGAGACACTGTGGGGAGGATCTTCACTAGTATCCTTCGTGTCAGCACCCATCAAGAATTCGCCAGCTGGGACGACGACCATAGGGGCGCTGTCCGTACTCCGGACGAAATCCGCCGTTTTCGCTTGATCAACGTTCTTCTTCATATGATCGGTTGCTATCCATCAGTTTGAGTATTACCGCAGTCGAAACTGGCCATGAGGTCCGATTTCCTGAGCGAGCATGTGTTCAGAAATTCAATGGGCCAACCAAGCGCTAACCCCCAGTAGCCAGCGTGTTGAGATTCTTGTAGTTCACGATGGTCATGTCAGCACCAGTTCGGCGGCCAAATTCGGCAAGCCGGGACGGTGACATGTAGTCGTTAGATTTCAAGTCAAAGTTCTTTAGTACCTTCCCTCCCTCGTCCAGGACTTGATAATCGACGCGAATCGATCCCTTTTGTCCATAAGAAACCACCTGTCCCTCCGCATTGTACGACACTTCTACTCGGAGGTTTGTAAGTCCACGCGCCCTCATGAGATCTGCAGTTTCCGCGTGAATAAGTGATCCTTGGGCCCCTGCATTCCTTGATGATACAGAGTTTTGCCACTTTGCATTGCGCGCGGCGCCGCCAACTGAGACCTTCGATTCCAGATTCTGGATGGCAGTCCTCGTATCGCGACGTATCAACGTCAAAATCTCGTCTGTAGAAAGCACGCCGGATTTTCTTGACGCAGCGAGAAGCAGAGCGGAGATCAGTACGATTGTTACGAGTTCAGCAGCATCAAGAGGATCCAGAGACGTGGTTTGTTGCGATGAAGCATGCGGCGTGTTCCCTAGAGCATAGGCGATAATTCCCATCGCGGCCAAGGGAGACGCAAAGGAGGTTAGGAGGAGGGCTGTCGTCGCCGCGAACGAGCCAACTGCTGAAAGCAGGCTCCTCGTACGCAAATACGCGAATACGCCTGATACAGCCCCAAAAAGTGTTGATACGAGTAATCCACGGAGGCCAGTATTTGATACCGCCCCGATCAGAGAGCGGCCGCTCGGATCATAATGCGCCAGCGGTTCGTTATTGCAATACTTATAGCGGTGCAATGAATCTGGATCAGCTGAGGATCCTACGAGCGGATCATGCGAAGTGAAACGCCCAATACCCTGGTCGTAGTAGCGCGCGCGGAGATAGTAGTTCTGGACAGACTCGTCGTACTGCTCGCCGGTGTAGAGGTAATCGTTGTCCGTTGTTCCTGTCGAGTCGCGTAGGTTGCCGTAGGCGCTGTAGGTGTAGCCGTCGGTTACCTGGACCTGCGCTGGATCAACGTTTGCATCCGATAGGTTCCGCGTGCTCATTTGGCCGTCGTAGTGGTAGTAGCGGGTGACTGGGCCCGCACTTCTACTCTGGCTTATGAGGTCGTGGCCATAGGTGTAGCTGACTACCAACGTGCCTGCCGCATCACGCTCTTCGATGACCTGCGCGTATGCTTGGTTCTTGTCGGTCGTGAAGGTCGTGATCTGCCCGCCTACCGACTTCGCATTGCGGATGCCATCGTCGTCGTAGCTGTAGTTGGCGATGCCGGATGGACCTTGTTGCGGATCGTACTGGATCAAGCGGTTTTCAGAATCGTAGGTGTACGCACCGACAACCGAGCCGTCTTGTTTCTTCTCGATCTGGTTGCCGTTTGTGTCGTAGGCGTATTCGGTTTCGACTGTGGCTACGCCTAGCGCGGTGACCATCCCAGCCTCAGCAGCGCGATGCAGTGCTGACTGATTGTAGAGCTGGGCTATGGCCTCTGGACCCACTATGAACAGCGGGATCATGGCCAGGGTTATGGCCGTTGTCCTTCGCCACCGTCGGCGCGCTCTTATGCCCAGCGGGCCTGAGCCTAGCAGCGCGAATGGTGCGAACAGGCATGCCACCGATAGCGCGCCGAAGCCGACAAGCGCCCGGCCATCCCATGCGGATGGTTCGGGCGTCATGTAGGCTAGGTATGTGCCGTCTGGGTTCATGCGGATTGCGCACGTTGGGTCACAGAGTCTAGTTTCGGTCAACAACCGATCTCGTTCGTCGTAAGTGTAGGTTACCGAGACCAAGCCGCCGTTAGCCAGGGCCTCGGTCATCAGCGTTCGGTTGCCCACCTTATCATACTCGAAGGTGACAGTCCGTTCGACGCCACTGGCTAGCGTCACGACTTCGCGCGTTAGGCGGTAGAGGTCGTCGTAGGTGTAGTCAACCGTTCGCGTGGTAGCGTCAGCCAGAAGTTCGACGACCCTTTCCCGGTTCCCGGCTGGGCCTAGTGTGTAGGTGTACGAACTGAACACATCGGGCATGCCGTTGATGTCTCGCGTGTGCGTGATCTTCGTTAGCCGGTTCAGATCGTCGTAGTCATAGTCGGCCTGCGTCTCGTTGGGATAGGTGACGGTATCCAGGTTCCCCACCAGGTCATAGCTGTACGACGTAAACGAAGTACCGCCGTCGTCGGACACCGTACTCAGGCGGTTGGCTGCATCGAAGGCGTAGTTCACCGTCGTCGAGGCAGCTCCTTGGCCGGTTCCGGTTACTTTAACCTGGGTTCGGTTCCCGGCGTTGTCGTAGAGGTAGTCCAGCACGTCGCCGTTGGCTTTGGTCTGCTCGGTAAGTCGGCCACGGATGTCGTGCTCGAAACCCTCTGCCGCTGCCGAGGTGCGCAGGCCGCCCGGCGTGTAGGCATAGTCCACGAACGGCGAGCGGGCGCCGATGATTCTGCCGCGCGATTCGCTGGTGGCTGTCTTGACGGTGATGTAGAGCAGGCTGGCTTCGAGGTCGGCGACATCGGTTGCCTGCGGAGTCACCCAGCTACCGGTGAAGCTCGTTCCACTACCAGTGCCAATGCTTGCCACTTGGGTGTAAATACCGGGGCTAGTCTCCTTCTCGATCAAGAGCGTATAGCCTTCAAGCGGATCAATCTGCATCGTGCCGGATAGGGCGATTGTGTCGTCGAAGCTGGTATAGGCAAACGAGCAATGGGCATCACCAAGCCCGCCGTGCAGGAACGTGCCGAACAGCGTGTACGGCAGCGTCTTGAGCTCCAGGCGGCTATTGATGTCATAGCCAAAGCCGGTGACCTGCGAATCAAAGGCGGTGTGGCTGGTCATCCGGCCCCGACTATCGTGGACGAAGGTCTCGAACGGCGTGGTGCCCTCGCCGGGGATAGCCGGCAAGGTGCGCTGGGTAAGACGGCCCAGCGTGTCGTAGGTCATCGTCGTCGCTCGGCCCAAGGCATCGGTCTGGGACGTTCGGTTCCCTTGAGCGTTGTAGCCATAGGTGGTAACGCCGTTCTCTGCATCGGTGACCGACTTCAACCGGCCCATCAGGTCATAATCAAACCCGGTACTAACCCCAGCCTGATCAGCCTGAGCCACAAGCTGCCCGGCTGCGTCGTAGGTCGAGGTGCTCTCGCTGAGATCGTGGAAGATGGTCTTGGTCCGCTGACCACTGCCGTCGTACTCGTATCGGGTGAGTTTGGTCCGGGCGTCGGTGAAGGTGGTCAATTGGCCGTTGGCGTCGTACTCGTAGATGGACGGGTTGTTGAAGGCGTCGAGGGTGGTCTGCTTGTTGGTGTCGTAGGTGTAGGTTTGGAGCGGAACTGCAGCGCTGTTTTCCCCAAAGCGGGCAGAGACCCGGCCAATCTCGTCGTATTGGGTGCTGGTGAAGACCTCGGCGCCTTCGGTGGGCAACTGCGTTTTGGTTACCCGGCCAAGGCTATCGTACTCGGTGGTGGTGACGCGGTCATCTCGGTCGGTGGTTTGGGTGCGTCGGCCTTCCAGGTCATAGGCGTACTCGGCCGTCGAGGTATCCGGATAGATCACCCGCGTGTTGTTACCGCGAAGGTCGTATTCGTAGGTGGTGATGCCGTCTACGTTGGTGACGGTTTCCTGCTTGCCGATCTCGTTGTAGGTGATCAGCGTTTCGTTACCGGCACCATCGACGGTGCGCGTAGCTCGGCCTTCGGCGTCGTATTCGGTGGTGGTGGTGATTTCCACCGCATCGACGGTGCGGGAGACCTTGGTCTGACGGCCTAGGTTGTCGTACTCGAAGGTGGTCGCGTTGTTCTCTGGGTCTTCCTGGCGGGTGAGGCGGCCGAAGCCGTCGTAGAAGGATTCGCTAACCCGGCCAGCCGGGTCGGTGGTTGAGGCCAGGTTCCCGCGGGTGTCATAGGTGTAGAGGCTGACTTGATCCGCACTGCCATCGGCTGGGTGCCGGGTGACCTTGGTGAGGTTGCCGTAGTCGTCGTACTCGTTGAGGGTGAGATTGAGCAACGGGTCGGTTACTTGGGTGACCTGATTGGATGATGGGTCGTATGCGTAGGAGGTCGGATTGCCATCGAAGTTCACATCCGTCAACAAGTTGCCGTTGTCGTCGAATGTCTGCGTGGCTATGCGGGTGAGTGCATCGGTCGTTGTTGACTCAATCAGGTTGTCGTCCGGATCGTAGAGGTAGCCATACGTGGTTGCGTAGCCCAGTCCGTTTTGTTGAGAGACAACGTTACCGCGATCGTCATAGCCGTAGACGGTGGGTACGTTCAGGCGGTCATAAACCACTTCAAAGTTGGCCCCGATGCAGGGTAAGGGATCGGTCTCCGTGCAGTGGGTAAATTCGATCCGGTTGCCCTCTGCATCGACGTGCGCAATGAGGCGGCCAAAATCGTCGTAGATGTTCTTGGCTACAGAGATACCGCGGGGGTCGATGATGTCGATTAAGCCGTGGTCGGAGTTATAGACGAACTCGGTGGTGTTCTGCTCACGGTCGATGACCTGAACGAGGACGCCGCGGTCATCGTAGATGTATTCGATTTCGTTGAGGTCGGGGTCGATGACCTTGCGGACCCGGCCAGCCGAGTCGCGGACGAAGGTCACGCTAGGCCCAGCATCGTGCTGGATGCCCCATTCGTTGAAGGTGATCCGGTTGCCATTGCGGTCGGTGATCTCGGTGAGCGTGGCAGCGCCGCTGCCAACGCCGCCGGAACGCTCGAACTTATAGGTGGCGCCGTCAGCTGTGGTCAGGATGTAGCCTTGCGGCTCCCAGAGGGTGAAACCACTGAACTCGTCGCCGAAGCCAAGGGCTGCGAACGCTGGTTCCCAGGTGTCGGGCAGGGTGCCGGTCAGTTCCAAGGTGGAAGTGCCGGTCGATGTGCGCACGAACTCGATGCTTTGGACATCATCCGCGATGCAAGCACCAATGACAGGAGGCCTAGGTGTCACCTCAACGGTCATTTCAAATACTTCCGTGCGGCCATCGGGCCAGGTGATGGTCGTAGCGTGACTCCGGCCTGGAGTGGCATACTCTATCGAGCCCTTTGTTTCCCTTGTCGAACCTGGCAGCCTCGCTGTCGATAGCCTCGGCAATCTCTACACGGGGAATGGTTCACCCAACGGTGCTTTTCGGGCCCGCTTCATCTCCGCGGACGGTTCTGAGGTTCGAGAAATCGGCGACCCGCTGAACGATCCTGATAATGTGCTCGTGGACGACAATGGCTACGTCGGCAATGCTGGTGATGTTCTCATCGGGGCTCCAAGTTCACTCTACGGGATCAACCCCGATTCCGACGCAACCGACCTGCTATTCAGCGGTGCTCCGCTGGCCAACGTCGGCCAGATGGCTTTTGACAGCACTGGTCGTCTCTTTCTTGGCCAAGTCAGCGAAGGTGCGGGCATCGCAGTGATCGACAATGGCAGCATGTCGTTATTTGCCTCTCGCCCCGGTGAACGGACGGCGGGCATTGCGATCGATGACCAAGACAATCTATTTGTTTCGACGACCTGGACCGGGTTGATCTACAAGCTTGATGCTACAGGAGTGTTCACCGACGAGCCGTTTGCAACGCTGCCGGGCACCATAAACACCATCACCTTCATTGATGAGGGCCCCATGGCAGGCGACCTGTTCGCCGCCGGTTTCGAGAGTGGAAATGTCTATCTCGTCGATGGTGAGACTGGCGACTCATCGATTTTCGTCAGTGGGTTGCAGCGAGCCAACCAAATCGTAGTGGCCCCAAGCGGCGATATGTTCGTCACCGACAACGTAGCCAACATGATATACCGGATCACGCCTGAGCCTTCGGCTCTTTCTTTGATGATTCTAGCATCGGTGCTTCTGCCAACTCGGAGGTTGGGGCGATAGAAGGCGTGATCAATGGTCGGATGAGGTTTACCCGGCACACTCCGGAGACGGCGGCTCCGATTTCGGTGTCGCAGAAACTAGGTCATTGGCAGCACCATCGCGGCCGATCCTCCATTTGCCGTACTCCGACATGGGGAATTTCGCAAGGACTTCACTGGATGCGGAGTGAGGTGCCGATGCCTATGCTGCGGATCTCCTGTTGCCGGAGCACCTTTTTCGGCCATTGGCAAACGAGCGTTCACACATATCGATCGACGCAGCATGCGACCTTGCGGAACCGAACTTCGGGAATAGGTCTGTCGTTGGCTATTTCATTTCGCTTTGTTGTTATCTACGGGCGGGAGCCGCTTGCGCCATGATCGCAAGCAGCTGCCCGATCTTCTCACCAGGCTCAACGCTGTCGCCGACGAATCTCACTCCACCGGCAAATCGCGTGAGGGCGCCTGCCAACGAAGACCCTCTGAAGCCGCCACCATTGGCTTCGACGAGTTGCACAGCCTCCTTGGTGGACCTGCGCCGGCTGCCGTCGTCCTCGATAGGCTCAAGAGCTCTGCTGTCGTGGAACCATAGCGTTTAGCGGCTTCCTCGGCCACGCGGACGAAGCTATCTGGTCGTTGGTGGCGGCTTCGAGCCGGACGAGAGCGTTTCATCAAAGACGCGTGCCGTCGTTTCCGGCGCCAAACGGTCTCACCGCCGTCACGTGAATTCATGGGCGAAGCCCGCCAATTCGAGGCGGGGCACATGAAAGCCATCAACAAAGGGCTTTCTTTTAGCTATCAGGCGTATGCCAGTTGCAATTGCGGACATTGATCAGACTGAGTTGGTCTCCTGAAACCACGCGGAGTCTCGATCGGGACTCAACCGACCTCCGGCACCCTTGGTGTAGGGCTGGAAGAGCTGGCCGAGGGACTAGGCCGTGACACCTTGCCCCGTCGCCGAGGTTTCCGACGGGTTTGCACCTGGATCTATCAAGAAGGCCGTAGCGAAAAAGACTCCTGCTTGCTCCCGCTTGTCAATGAGGCTCAGCCTCCGACCGCGCCTTTCTTCAATTTGCGGGCGTCGGCGGTCCGTCGTGGCTCATCCTCAAAATGTTGGGTGGATTCAGCCACACGGGTGCTGCGGCAGGCCAATGGGTGCTAACAACCCAGAGGGCCTGCTTGACCGCAGCCGTTGGACAGCCGCTGGGCGAGAACCCGTGAACCGGAGGCCTCTGCCAGGGCTGAGGAGCCATTCTGGCGAGCGACTGTCGATGCGTAGGGGCGGATCTTGCAGATTTGATCCCAAAGGACATCAGTCGCGCAACATCTTTCGTATTCCATAGCGTACAGGGTCATGTACGCATCGATAAACGAAAATTCTTTCACACATATGATCGTTCTATCGTGTCCCGATACGCTGCTGATTATCCTGTTCGATACATGGGGTTTTACAGGTTCGTCTAGCTCTTCCCCTATCTTTTCTCTAGCGGCGATAAAGTCGAAATATCCGGAGGCCTTGAGTTCCAGCCAGATGTCGGCTTCACCGATGCGGCCAGTGGTGCCGTTGATGAACAGATCGATGCCGTCGATGAGCGGGGCGCCGGCCAGTTCGGACTTGGGGAAGATTAACAGCCAGCGTGTGTTCCAGGGTGATCGACCGGTGAGGCTGAAGCTGATATCGCGCTGGGCGGTGGCGGTATTGCATCCGCCGACGGTAGGAATCAGCCTTCTTCAGACCAAAGCGGATGCTCCGACATCCTGGGCACCCCGCGGCGGCCAACTGGATTCTGCAGATCCGTATTTGTGAGGGGGAAGGGGACCGGCAAAGATTGATGGTAGCGTCAGCTTCCGCCTAACGGACTGGAGTCTTAGCCAACTGTGCAAGTTGGCGGGCGTCAGTAAGGACACGGTGGACCGTCTCACGCCGGAAACGGCCGGGCGGGTCTTCGACGAGACACTCTCGCCCGGC
>JAJDDP010000085.1 GCA_029260235.1 Phycisphaerae bacterium
TCAGCCGCAGGGCGACCGCCCTTGCGAGTTACGACGTGATCCGGAATCCGTTCCGCCAACCAATCGAGCTGCTCTTCCGTGAGTTGTAACATGAGCATTTATACGGCAACACCAAGTGTCCGGTTTTGGGATAGGCTCTACACATTCTTGGCTATTGAAGGAGAGAGACATGAAGAATACCAAAGGAACCATCGCGTTTTTGAGCATCATCACAATCGTCCTATCTGCAGATCTTGCGGAGGCAGGAACAACCACCGTGACTGCGCCTAGCTTCAGTATGGCGCCGGGTGAACTCAGCAGAGCATTCGATCTCACGTTGGCATCTGATGTGAGCGATACGCTTGAAAGATTTACGCTCATTCTGGATATCGTGCCGCAAGCGAGTGCGACGGGGACGTTGGAGTTCAGCAGTGTCATTGAGCCGCTCTCGGACTATGTGTTTGAGGGCAACACTGCGGGTTTTGGCGGTGGGATCAATACGGCCACGCAGGCTGGTGCATTCGACACGACCAACAACGGGTCGGTGGATCTTCTGGCCGGCATCACCTTGAGTGCAATTACGTTCGAGCTCGATGCCTCTGCTGATTTTGGGGGGCATGGGACTTGGTGATCAACACAGACACCTTCGCGCTGGATGGCCGCATGGCTGGTGCGACGGAAGCATTGGTGTCGGGCGTAGTGACGCCTGAACCAAGCTCATTGTTGCTGCTGACGATCGGTGGATTCACATTCCTACGCAAACGGCTAGTCGCCCGCGCCTAGAATCGGATGCGTAGCTCATTGTAGAGAGCGCATGCCGCAGCATGGCACTGCTCTGCTCATTCCGAAACGGGTCGGGGTCTTTCGAGTCCGAGGCAAGACTGAGGCATAGTTCTCGTATTGAGAACGCCTCTGATCACCGTGGATAATGGTAAACGCCCACACCGGCCATTGTTCAAATGTCGGCTATTCGGTCTGCCCTGGGTAGCAGGAGGTTTAGACCAGGTGCGCGTCTTCCTTGGCGAGCCTGCGGTGGCGATTGAGCGTTGGTCCTCGCTGGCGGCCTCAGCCACCCTCCTAATCCCACCCTTGACCGTGGCGATCGTAGTGTTTGGACTGTTGAGCCGCCGAGATGAAGGCGATCGCTATCCACGTTGTCGATGCTGCGGTTACATCCTAGTGGGCCTGTCAGAGTCGTACTGTCCGAAGTGTGGATCATCAAGTGTTACTGAATACTGAGATTGTCCTGGAGCGACGGCGTGCCCCCGGGTATAATGCACCCCTACGTCGATTTGACCGCTCGGCCGAGTGATTGACGAATGCCCGACAGAGGTAGGTGATTTGCTCACGACCAACACTTCGCTGCTGGAAGGCCTTCTCGATCAGGGCAATGATGTCCTATGGAGCTTGTTCTGCCGCCGCTATCGGCCGGTGATCATAGCGGTCGGCCGTCGATTAGGACTGAGCGAACCCGAAGCAGAAGACGCCTCCCAGGAGGCTTTGTTAGCCTTCGCCAATTCTTACCGGGATGGCCGCTACCAAGCAGACAAGGGACGTCTCCGTTCCTGGCTGCTGGGCATTGCAGGAAACAAGATCCGAGACGTGCAGCGGCGTCGCCCGCGGGAAATCGCAGCCGGCGGGGACGACAGCTTGCCAGGAGCCATTGCCGGCGCGGTGGATGAACACACCTTGAGCGACGTATGGGATGTCGAGTGGCGGCGTGCGGTCGTGAAGGAATGCCTCGCCCATGTTCGCAAGAAAGTAGACCCAGCCACCATGCGCGCTTTCGAGCTCTTGGTCCTCGAGGAATGGGAGGCCGATAGGGTGGCTGAGACGCTTAACATCAACCGCAACTCGGTGTACCAAGCCAAGAGCCGGGTTCTGGCACACATGCGTCAAATTCACAAAGAGTTGGAGTCCGACTGGTAGAGTCGGCCCATGATCTAATGTCTCGTATTAGGTAGCGGATCAATCGGCTAATGGGCGGTATGGCCGCCGCGATCAAGTCTTGTTGTTAGTTGAGGCCGGTGCAACTAAAGAGGATGTTTTTTGGTACTTGCTGTCAAACGCCAGCCGCATTTGGCGAACACAGCAGGAGACCTAACAGATCCACGATCGCCGGAAGGAGATCCAGCTTCATGATGGATCGTAGCGACAAAGCGCAAGTGGGCGAAGGCGCAGAAGCTGCCAACGCACCAGGATCTTCGACGTCAGGAGCGGTAACCATGTGCCCCCATGCCTCCGCTGAACAGCTCGATAAGCTCGCCAGGGGAGAACTCAGCGACCAACAACTACAAGATGTCCGCGCCCACACAGAGGAATGCAACAACTGTCAGGTAGAACTACAGGCCTGCCAGGCTAACTTAGCCTATCTGGCGGAAGTGGCTGACGATCTCATGGAAGCGTGTGCAGTTGACAAACGGGCTACGCTAACAGCAACGCAGGGGAGCCTGCCGCTGCGCACCGAGCAGCGACCGGAACGAAACGGCATTCCTGGATACCGCATACTGGGAGAGCTGCACCGAGGGGGTCAAGGAGTCGTCTATGAGGCAGTGCAACTCTCCACCAGGCGCACCGTGGCTCTGAAGCTTCTCTTGGAAGGTCAGTTTGCCGGCGAGGCCAGTCGATCGCGCTTCCAGCGAGAAATCGAGATCGTGGCAGGTCTGCGGCATCCCAACATCGTGGTCATCCACGAGAGCGGGACCTCCGGCGATCATTGTTTCTTTGCCATGGATTTGGTCGATGGCTGCCCATTAAATGCTTACGTCAGCTCAGCTGAACAGAGTGTGCGCGCGATCATCGGTATGTTCAAAAGGATCTGCGACGCAGTAGCCTTTGCTCACCGACGAGGGGTGATGCACCGCGATCTGAAGCCATCCAATATCTTGGTGACAGGCGACGGCACGCCTATTGTGCTGGATTTCGGTTTGGCCAAAATCGTAGAGCGAGAGGCAGAGGTGGCCGCCCAAACAGCGGTCACCGTCGCGGGCCAGGTGTTGGGCACCGTTCGCTACATGTCGCCCGAACAGACCAAGGCCAACCCGGATGCAGTGGACATCCGTACGGACGTGTATTCGCTGGGCATTGTTCTGTACGAGTTCTTGGTAGGAGTGCCGCCGTACGACACAAATTGTGATCTTCTGGACGCCATCCATCGCATCCGTATGACCGAGGCGGCCCGGCCTAGCAAGACAACACGACGAATTGACTCGGATTTGGACGCCATCATCCTCAAAGCCATCGAAAAATCGCCGGACGACCGGTATCAATCTGCGGGCGAGTTCTCCCAGGACCTAACCGCCTGGCTGGAACGGCGGCCGGTCGTCGCCCGGTCGGCCAGTTCGCTGTATGTGCTTCGCAAGTTGGCTGTGCGACATCGGTTCGCCACGACGGTCCTAACCGCGCTGATCGTGATCATCGGCTCTTCCCTTCTTATCGTGGGAGACTTTTCCGGCCAAGCGAAGGAGGCCCAGCGCCTAAGCAATCAAAGCGAACAGACTGCCGCGGGGCTTCAGGCAGACCTCCACAAAATGGGCGCTACAGTTCTACCGGCAGTCCGTCGTCAAGCCCTTGGTTGGTTCCTAGAGGCCTGGAACGCGGACAGGCTGATTCAAGCCCGGTGGATACGCGATCAGCTTCCTGTGGCGTCGCCCGAATACGCCGCCATGGGCTTTCTCTTGGATGACACCTATTCGTTGGAACAGCTCCAGACTGATTTGCCCGCCGCGGCCGGTACGCTCACGTCTTTTGTATCCGGAATCCGCGCGCAGAAGGCAGGACAGCGCAGTGAGGCTGCCGCGGCATTCGAAAAAACCATAGAGGCCGGAGGCGATGGTTGGTTGGTCAAGTCGGCCGATTCTCGCCTCCAACAACTCAAGGCGGAATCGGAATCAGTCGAGATCCGGCCCGGTGAGGCGCCATGATGTTCCGACGTCGCCAGGGCCAATCTAGGCAGGCGCGGTTATCAGCGGTACGAGATCCATCAACCTGGCTCCACGCCGGGTTCACCTTGGTCGAACTGTTGATCACCATCGCTATCATAGCTCTGCTCATGGCCATCTTGCTGCCAAGTCTCCGCCGGGCTAGGTGGCAGGCCCAGAAGGCCGTGTGCCAATCCAATCTGCACCAAATTTCAGTCGCATGGCACATGTATCTCCAGGACAATGACGATGCGTTCTACCAGGAGCCCAATGCCAACTGGAACTATGGTGGTCGCCAGGGCATCGCTGCAGCATATCGTCAAGACAAACCACTCAATCCCTATTTCACGCTTCCCCTCAAAACTGATGATGCGGCTGCATTCCGCTGCCCATCGGATCAGGGCAGCAAGTACATCGCTACTCCGTCATATTATTTACATTATGGCACGAGTTACAACACGAATGAAATCCTAATCGGCGAGAACCACCTGATCGCAGTCCCTACCTATTGCTGCGAAGATCTGATTAAAAACCTCAACGTACGGATAGAATCAGGCGTGAAGTTCTCCAGAATTGGCAACACCAGCGAACTGATTCTGCTTGGTGACGCCGGATGGAAGCACCGTTGGTGGCCGTTCAGCGTGCGAGCATTCAACTGGCATCGGAAGCCATCGTGGCACAATGTTGCCTACTTGGATGGCCACGCAAGTTTTGTGAACATCCAGAAAGGTAAACATGTGACACGGGATTACTCAGTCATCCCCTTTGTTGACCTTCGAGACGAGGCTGAGGAATGCCAGGCGAGAGAAGACTGTTTCGGCGGCTACGAGTAAGCATGGGCCTTAGGCCGGGCACACAACGGTTCCACGGCCCAGAGTTGCGTGAGGAGACGAGCGTGGCGTTGGTCTTGAGGCAAGAGCAGATTCTCGCATCGGCTCGGGGCGGCTAGATTATGTAAGCAGGACAGCTCACGAATAAGCGGAGGATCGAAAGAACGATGAACTGCAAATCATCTGCATTCTACAATATTGAATCTATCACACGCCCAAGGCGTAATGGTTGTTCCAGCGATGCGTTCCTTCATGGAGCGTCCTCGGCTACGCAGGCTCCTGTCTTCCGCTGGGCGATCGCGTTGACCCTTGCGATCGGGGTTGCTTGGGCACCGTCCGGTGCCAAGGCGCAGGATCGGGAGGAATCTTACGCAGACAGCGATGAAGAAGCATCCCTGCTGGCTTGCGGAGGAGAGTTCACTCCCGATTGCTGCGAAGTGCCCGCCGGAGCCGCGGACCCTGGTTGCTTTGATGCAACCTGTTGCAACATCGTGTGTGCCTGCGATTCCTTCTGTTGCACGAACACATGGGATCAACAGTGCGTGAATGAAGCTACAGCCCTTTGCGCGGGAGGTTGCCCAGGGGAACGGCCTTGTGGTGGGACCACAGCATGTCTGGGCAGCTGTTGCGCAGTTCACACAACTCCAGGCTGTAGCTCCGGAAGTTGTTGCAATGATGTTTGTGATGTCCGCCCGTCTTGCTGCAGCACTCAGTGGGACAACATCTGCGTAGAAATAGCAGCATGTCTGTGCGGCACTCTTTGTAGCGCGAGCACCATTTGTGACGACGGCAATCCCTGCACGGATGATTTTTGCGGGCAGGGTAACACCTGTAGTCATTCCAACAACTCACTTGCGTGCGATGACGGATTATTCTGCAACGGCGCGGACACATGCAGCGGCGGGAGTTGCAGCGGGCACGCGGGCGACCCCTGCTCGGGCGCCGATGGCGATAGCGATTGCTCGGAGACGTGCAATGAAACGTTGAACAACTGCACGGCCAATGATCCAAACGGATCGTCTTGCAACGATGGATTGTTCTGCAACGGCAGCGATTCCTGTAGCTCCGGCAGTTGCAGTTCGCACGTCGGAGATCCCTGCCCCGGCGCCGATGGCGACAGCGATTGCTCTGAATCATGCAATGAGGCGTCGAACAACTGCACGGCCAATGACCCCAATGGCTCGGCCTGCGAGGACTTCGATCAATGCACGCTGGGCGACGACTGCTCGGGCGGAGCCTGCTTCGGGACACCGATCATATGCGACGACAGCAATCCCTGCACTGACGATTACTGCATCTCCAGCAACGGCCTATGTGATTTCGCTCCCAATGCGGATCCATGCGACGATGGCGACCCGTGCACGCTTACCGATGTATGTGCCGGAGGAGTATGCGCCGGCACAGCCACCGACTGCTCCGCCTTCGACGACGACTGCAACGTCGGCGTGTGCAGCTCAACCAACGGCTTGTGCTTTGCCCAGCCGGCCAATGAACTCGGGCCTTGCGACGACGATGATCCGTGCACTGTGCAGGATTCTTGTGCTGATGGGCAGTGTTTTGGAGTTCCACCCAAAGAGGACTGTTGCGTAGAGACTCCTCTGCCCGGCTGCAACGACCCTGCATGTTGTTCAATTGTCTGCGCTCAAGACGCTTCATGCTGCGATATTTCTTGGGGGCCTAATTGCGTATTCCTGGCCGAGCAGTTCTGCGGCTTGTGCATTATCATCGACTGCAACACCAACGGCGTTGACGATGCTATCGACATCGCCAGCAGTACAAGCCAGGACTGCAACACCAACGGTATCCCCGATGAATGCGATGTGAGCCCTTCGACAATCACCGAGATCATTGACGCAACCGGCGACGGGACGGGCAATGGACTTAATGACGCCCGCGGTATCGCCGTGGATGCCGGGGGAAATATTTATGTGACCGGCGTCTTCACCAACAATGCCTTCATGATCACCCCAGCCGGCATGATCACCGAGATCATCAACGCAAACGGCGACATTGCAGGCAATGGCCTGCTCAATTCTCTCAGCATCGCTGTGGATAGTGTGGGCAACGTCTTTGTAACGGGACAGGCGAGCGACAACGTCTTCAAGATCACGCCGGCTGGGGTCATCACCGAGATCATCAACTCGACCGGCGATGCCATGGGCAATGGCCTTGCCCTGCCAGCCGCTGTCACCGCGGACGCCGCCGGCAACGCCTATGTGACGGGAAGCAACAGCCAAAACGTCTTCAAGATCACGCCGGCCGGGATGATCACCGAGATCATAGACTCTACCGGCGATGGCACGGGCAATAGCATGATTGGTGCCGGCGACATTGCAGTGGACGCCGCCGGTAACGCCTATGTGACGGGAGTTTCTAGCGACAACGCCTTCAAGATCACGCCCACCGGAGTCATCACCGAGATCATCGACGCGACCGGCGACGGCTTGGGCAATGTCCTTGATTGGCCCCTGGGCATCGCCGTGGACGCTGCCGGCAACGCCTTCGTGACCGGACGGTTCAGCGACAACGCCTTCAAGATCACGCCGGCCGGGGTCATCACGCAGATCATCGACGCGACCGGCGATGGCGCGGGCAATGTGCTTGATGAATCTCGCGGTGTCGCGGTGGATGCCGCGGGCAACGTGTTTGTGGCGGCGACCTCCAGCGATAACGCCTTCAAGATCACCCCCGCCGGGGTCATCACCGAGATCATCGACGCTAGCGGCGATGGCGCGGGCAATAGCCTTGTTCGGCCTGTCGGTATCGCCGTGGGCGACGCCGGCAATGTCTATGTAGGGGGAACAACCAGTGACAACGCATTCAAGATCACGCCTTCAGGTGGATCGCTGGACAACAACCTCAACGGCATTCCGGACGAGTGTGAAACGGACTGCAATAACAACGGCATCGACGACGCGATCGACATCTCCGACGGTACAAGCCAGGACTGCAACGCTAACGGTGTTCCCGACGAGTGCGAGACACCCGGTGCCGTGTTGTATGTGGACGCTTCGGCTGACGGGGCCAACAACGGTTCCCGCTGGCTAGACGCTTACGTCGATCTTCAATTGGCCCTAAATGCAGCTCAACCGGGCAGCGAAATCTGGGTGGCCAAGGGATCCTATGTGCCCTCGCCCGAGTCGCCGCCGCTGGGTGACCCGCGGTCCAGAACGTTCAAGCTGGCCAATTGCGTGGCTATTTACGGCGGATTCGCCGGGACGGAGAGCTCCCGCGGCCAACGCGATCCATACACCAATGAGACTGTTCTCAGCGGCGATCAGGGCGCTCCCACCGACATCCCTGTTTCAGTTACGTCCTTGGCGACCCTGCCCACCGAACCCTCGCGCGCCGACAACAGCTATCACGTTGTAACCGCCAACTTGGTAGAGAAAACAGCCGTGCTGGACGGATTTACCATCACCGGCGGCAACGCCAACGCTGGAGATTTTGATCCCGACAATTTGCAAGGAGGAGGACTGTGGGTCAACTCCGCAAGCCCGGTGATCAAGAACTGTCGGTTCAGGAGGAATAGCGCGAGAGTTTGGGGGGGTGGTTTGGGCATAGGCGGGGCGACCAGCGCCCTGATTGCCAACTGCGTGATTGAGGAAAACTTCGCCGGAAGCGGGGGAGGTGTGTTCTTCGCGGGGGCCACGCCACCAGAAGTGATGGCACCAGTCATGATCAACAGTATCTTGATTGCCAACAGAGCCAACGCAGGAGGGGCCATGCTGGCCTTATCCGACGGAACCATCTCGCTCGTAAACTGCACCGTGACGCTCAACAGCGCGATTGACTTTCCCGCAGTGTGGAGTGGGTTCGGCCCAGATTTTTCCCTCACCAACCTCGCCATCAATGTGCGCAACTGCATCTTCTGGGACAATCAGGCTGACAACGCCATCGACACCAGCACGACGCCGTTCTCGCTGGCCCACAGCCAGTTTGTCCTCTCCGTCGAGTACAGCTGCATACAGGGCGGTTGGCCGCGAGGTGTTCTCAGCACCCTCACCACCAACATCGACAAAGTGCCTCTGCTCACGCCGGATGGGTACCTGCGCTGCGGCTCGCCCTGTATCGACGCCGGCGATAGTTCGGTTCTGCTTCTCGACTTGGGCGACCTGGATGAGAATGGTGTCACCAATGAGCCGACCCCAAGAGATATCGACAGAATAGATGAGCGAACTTGGGATCACCCCGACGTCCCCAATACCGGTAACCCACCGGGCTCCTTTGTGGACATGGGAGCTGACGAGTTCGTCGATTCCGAGCCCGTGCGTGACTGCCTCCCCGATTGGTTCGAGAATCGTTACCCGGCTGCGGCGGCTCTGGGCGCCGGTCTCGATTTCGACAACGACAAACTGAGCACCCTTGAGGAGTACGAGATTTACGGTTCGAATCCGGAGGCACCACCGATCAATGTCTGTAACGGATGCCTGCCGGACTGCGGGTCACCGGCTGACGGTACGATGACCAATCCGTTCCCGACGATTCAGTGCGGCATCAACGCCGCAAATACAGGTGACACCGTCGCGGTTCTGGCAGACATCGACGAGGTCTACGCCGGGGACGGCAACTACAACCTCAATTTCGCCGGAAAGTCGTCGGTCGTCGTGTGTAAGAACGGCTTGGGAACCGCCACGATCGACTGCGGAGGTGGTACATCGGTGCGGGCCGTAGATCCTGCCTTCCTCGGCCGGGGCGACGTCTTGCGGGGCTTTACCATTGTCAACGGCAACGCTGCGGTTGGCATTGGTGATGACAGTTCCGGAGGCGGGCTCGCGTTGACCGTTCCGAGCTTCCGACTTCAGGATTGCACGCTGACAAGCAACTCTGCAGCAACTGAGGGCGGCGGCCTCTTTGTTCGCTCCTCTCATACCGAGCTGGTCGATGTGATTCTGGATGGCAACCTCGGCCCCATCGACCTCAACGGTCTGGTCGAAGAAGCCGTCTTTGACCCTTCGACCATAGAGGTGGACGGCGTCCTGTCGGTAGGCGGCCATCCCGATTTTCCCGGCCCTCCCGACAGCAAACTTGTCTCTCGCTCCGCAAATTTTGAGGGGGTCGGCTCCATCAAACTGGCGGCGGGGAGCCTGTTGCATGTGACCGGGCAGGTCGGAGCGGAGGCGACCAGCATTCGAACAGACATCCAGGGCACCGGCGACATCCAGATCGACGCCGGGAATCAACTGTGGATCAAGGAGGGCGCTGTCGTCGACTTAAGCGGCGCAGCACCAATCCCTATCGACTGCACCTATGTGGATTGTGATACCAACGGGCCTGCCTGGGGCACCATCTTCGTGGACGGGACACTGCGAGTCTCCAACGCCGCCATCCAGCGGACGAACGTGGATGTCAAGGCGGCCAACTTGGAGAAACTCGCCCACATCATTAATACCGACTTCACGCTGAGGGAGACCAGTCCTGGATTCGGTGGGCAGTTCTTCGTCGAGGGCAGCTCGACCATTGCCTGCAATACGATTCACTCGGTGGGTGATCGCTACCTGGATATGGATCCGAACCCGGACCCGATGGATGGACAACACCCTGACATCTGCAACAACAAGATCTTCGTGACCATCCCCAAGACCGCGAACGAGCACGGAACCGTGCTCGAGTTGCGGGCCCTGGATGCTGACTGTACCACCAACAACTGCCCTACCGGGGCTTTTCAACTGACCGCCAGCGCGGGCGATTCGATACCTCCTCCATTGGGGC
>JAJDDP010000086.1 GCA_029260235.1 Phycisphaerae bacterium
CGGGAGGGGGCGATTACGGTACCGCGGGTGTGAAGCAGCGTCAAGACTGGTCCGACATCTCCAGGGAAGCTCCGGCCTGATTTCGCTGTTCCTGGGGCGTGGCTTAAGCCAACTCAGAGGGAATGATCACTCTTGTCCATCGCAGGGTTTCGCCCCCGGTTGCCCTTCCTGGCTGGGACTGTCGGTTGCGTCCAATATCTCGCCAGCGGAATCAATAGGCCTTGCGCCGCAAGACGCCCGGGTTGTGTTGGATGATGCGCCTCGGCGCAGTCGGGCTTGGTTCCTGCTGCCCCAGGGAGCAATTTGACGCTGGGTTGTCGGGCCGATACTTTTGACAGAGCCCAAGCTGGTCCTCAGAAGGTCCGGTGGAGATCATAAGTTCGTTCGACCCCGACGTTGGCTCATCCTCGTCGATTTGCAGCCTTGCTGGCTGGTTCAGAAGGAGCGCACCATGCGCCGCAGCACAACCAAGAGCAACTCATCCTGGCTGATTCTCGGGATGGTGATGCTGAGCGTCACACTCGGGTGTCGCAAGCACGATCCGCCACTGCTTGCCGCCAAGAATCTGGGGTCGGGGGGACAGCCGCTGCTGCCGTCTTGGCTGCCTCAATACAACCAAGACATTCTCAAGGGCAGGGCAACTCCGGTTCGGCTGGCTGAGCTGCCCGAAGAAGAGGAGCCTGATCAGCTTGCCCAGGGCGGGCAAGAGGATTCGGCTGATGGGTCGTCTGTGAGCGCGGACGACAGAGACGCGATCCATGAGCTGGTTGGGTTGATCGTCGGAGCCGCCTGCAGCGAAAATGATGAAGAATTGGGCGACTATCTCGTCGAAGAACAACGCGATGTTGGTGTCACCATTCTCAAGGCAACCACCAAGCAGACGCGGACAGCCCTGCGGTTGTTCCGACTTGCTGCCCAGGAAAATCCGCAAGTTGCCTCGGGAATCGCAGCCAGCATGGGCATTGACAGCGCTGGAGAATTGGGCGACGGCCCAGACGCCGACGCCGACTTGATCACTAATCTCATGCAGGCCACCTCGCTTCGGATGACCGGCAAAGATCAGGCAGTGGGCATTCTGGGTGATTCGACCGGCGCGCTGCCCATTCGGTTTGACCTCATTGACGGTGATTGGTATCTGCGTTTTCCAGAACTGTTCGTTGAGGATGAATTCGTATCTACCCTCGACGAGCTAAGCTCGGCGATTACGGGTGCGTTGGAAGATGCAGTTACCAAGATGCAAGATGGGGATCCAGATGTGCTGACAGCACTGGCGAGTCTCCCTCAGGAAACCTTGACGCTGAGGGCGAAAATAAAGCCAATCGTCGACTCGGTTCGTGCCGAATTCTTCGCCCAAGATTCCGGGGATGCCATTGCGGCTGAGGATCGTGAACTGATCGTCGAGGTGGCCGATCTGCTGAAGGAGACGGTCACCGGCAGGCGATTGGCAGACGGCGTCGAATTCTTGATTCCTGATCAGCAAGACATCGCCGAGACGGTTTACCCATCCTTGAACCGTGTGCTTACCGCCCTGGACGATCTGGTAAGCGCCCTGGATGAAGCATCAAACGGCAATAGCGACGCGATCAAGCAATTCATCGCCGCCGTGGCCCCTCCGGCGGTGACTGATGACCTAGCCAGTTCCGAAGAAGGTCAGGCCGTGGCTGAGGCTGTGATTGCAGAACGCAGGATCCGCCAGGAGTATTTCTTGATCGACAATGACTGGTACATCAAAGATCCAAGATTGCCTGATGACGCAGACAAAGCCGATGAAACCGCTGCTGCCTGGGATGAAGCTGCCAAGGCGCTCTCGGAGCTTGCAGGTCAAATCGAAGATGGTGATCTGGATGCGGTCGAAGCCGTGGATCAAATCGCCGATGTGCTGGCAGACTTGCTCCCCGAGATGGATGCGGCGGCGACAGAGCTCGACGACACTGGTAGTGTCGGGGGAGACGACGCCGATCCAGCCGATGAGGATGCTGACACCAACGGCAAGGGGGATGGCGAGACTGGTGACGCTGCTGATGCCGCCGGAGAAGACGATGCTACCCCGCCTGCCGCAGCTGCACCGGCACCACGCGGCCGCAGCGCCAGGGGCGCTGGCATTAGGTAGCGTTCGGGCTGGCTCCGCCAACCACGGGAACACCGAATCGTGCCCGAGTCCGTTCTACAGGCCAACAGCCTTGCCGAAGCATTTCTCTATTTGATGGTCACCCCTTGCCCGAACTGCGGTCGCGGCTCCTTGAAGGCTGACAACGCGTCGCCTTCGGGCGACTCAAGTACGCCCTCGTTCACCATCAGGGCGACTTGCACGGGCTGTGCACATGACCAGTCGTTCATATTCTCGGTGCCATCTAGCCAAGTCCAAGGCGGCAGCAAAACAGAGGACGAAATGCCAGCCCGCATCAATCTTGCTGAACGACCTTCGAGGATTATCGACGTTGCCGGCTGGCTGACGCTGTTTCGCGTGATCACAGAGGCAGCCGCTAAATCCCAGGACAAGGTAGAAGGACGACGACTCGGCTATGAGGCAGCTCAGTGTCTTGACGAGGCGCTGCGATTCTACGTCGAAGACAACGATCTGCCACCCGAGGGCGCCTTCTTTTCAAAGAGCACTCAGCTGCGCAGGCAGGAGAACCCGGAATTGTTCGCCCGGTCTCGACTCATCAACATGAGGGCTAGGCTGCCCAGCATCGATGCCATGGAACGGCGATTGGCCGGCGGCACTGCGACTAAGAAGAAATGGTGGAAACCATGGGCCTAACCGATCAACGTGGCAGTCGGTTCGGGCTGCGTCGGCGTCTCCCAATTCGCCTCGGCGTTGTTGCGCTGGGTCTTGGCTGTGCCCTTGGCAACTCCGCTCAGGCCCAGCCTATGGGGGTCCAACACCTGGCCCAGCAGATCCTTGAGGTTGAGCAGAAGCTGGCTCCTCTGGTGCCTGAGCAAGAGTTGGCTGATTCGCTCTATTGGGGCTGGTTCGACAGGCCTTATCGACGCGCGACGATCGCAGCCGCCATCAAGACCGCGCGCGTGATCAAGTACGAACAGCGGCTGCGATTGCGTACCCGCGGCAGCTTCTCCGACGCGCAACTTCAAGGCTGCTTCGACTGGCTTTCTCTGGGACTTGTGCAGGCAACTCTCAGCCCCCGATGGGCCGATTTCTACGCGCACCGCGTCAAGGTCGACTGGGTGCCGGTATTTGACACTGAAAATTCGCATCCGGAGCGTTCTTCAGGATTGAGGCTTTTCGGCTTTGTAGATCGCTCGAGTGCCACGAGCCACGATCCGCAGTTCGGTGACTTGGATGTTCTGGCCGGCCTGGGTTTCCGCATCGTGGGCGTGCCCCCAAGGGAGGCACACGATTTCAGCACGAATAGCGTGTTTGGTCAGCGGGCCGCTGCGCTGGGGATTCACTTGGTCCAGTTTGCAGGGGCCGACATTCAAGGCCGAGACTCTACGACCTCGTCGGAATCCGAAGCGAACGAGCTTTGGAGTGGGACTCTGTCAGATTTCATGAATCCTGGATCTATCGCTGCAGTGAGGAAGATTGGTCCAGTAGCGATTGGTGACCGCCCGCGCGGAGAATTGTGGGCTGAGTCGCTTGCTCGGCGAGGCCTGTACAGAGGAGTACTTGGGTGCGCCAATGTGGTGGTCTCAGGATTCCGCCCACCAAGAATGCCACATGAAGGCACGCAGTTAGCTGAGCAGTTTGCCTTGGCGATGTGGATGCATGCTTTGGATGGCCAATCCCTGGCATTGATCGAGGGCTGGCGCGACCTCCGCGATGGCTCTGCCTCACCCTATCCGAGTTTGGGCCCTGAGCCCAAGGTCATCGAGTCGATTGCCCATACTGCGTTAGATCTGCTCTATCACCGGAATGTGGTGAAGGCATTCGCACAACCAGTACGTGTCGCCGTCCTTGTGCCGGATTCAGCGATCCGAGAGAGAGATGAGAATCGTTGGTCCAAGCCATTCGCCCGGCTGTTCGCAGCCCTGGTTGATGCCCACATTCGTTTTGATGTTCTGCCGCTCTCTGGCTATGACGCACTGGCCGAGTCAAAGCCCTACGAAGTCGTGATCGCGATCCACCCGGATCAACGCAAGGAGGAGGTCAGTCTTCTCGCTCAGCGGTTCAGGGCCGATGGGGCGGTGTTGGTCTCCTGGAGTCTCGATCAAACCGGTGGCCTCGAAGAGTTGGTCACCCGGGTCCAGCGCGGAACAAGATACGACCCGACTTGCACCGTGATGGCACACACTGCCGTGGGCCATAAGCCGGTGGATGTGCTCGTTCTTTTTTCCCGAGACGGTTCTGGCTCGCTAGCTATTGCCAATCCAACGGATCAGCCTTGCACAGCCATCGTGACCAACACGAATGGCCGTGGCGATCGAGGGTATACCGATCTAATATCGGGAGACACGATCACCCAACCTGCGCTCGGAATCTCATTAAAGCCCCTCCAGGTTCGCCTGTTGATACCCAATCCAGCTGGGCGATGAGCGGTGCTGATTGACACCCCAAGGCCGGTCTTCCTACAATGCCGCCTATCCAGTACACGACTATCTTGAATGGAGCATGAGGCAGACTGTGGGCAAAATCGCATTGAGCGAGCTTTCCGATTACCTCGCCAAGTCAGGCTTGGACAACGAGCTGGTGGGCGAACCCGATTTGGTGATCTTCGCCGTCAACACGCTCGAAGATGCTCAAGAAGGCGAGATCAGCTTCTTGGCCAACTCGAAATATGTTGATCGCTTGGGCAAGACGAGTGCGTCTGCGGTGCTGGTAGGTCGCTCTGACGAGGCGCCCGCCGGGATTTCTGTCATCCGCAGCGATGAGCCCTACAAGGCGCTTTGCATGACCATTATCAAGGTCCACGGGCACCGCAGGCATCCACAATGGGGCGTTAGCGAGCGGGCCGACATTCGCGAGTCAGCCCAAGTCGGCCCAGATGCCAACATCGCGCCGGGCGTGACTGTTTCTGAAAATGTCCGCATCGGCAAAAAGGTAACGATCTATCCGGGTTGCTACATCGGCGATGATGCCGTGCTGGGCGACGATGTGACGCTCTATCCTAACGTGGTGATCTACGATGAGTCGGTCCTGGGCAGTCGGGTGACTATTCACGCGGGGTCGGTCATCGGTGAGGATGGCTTGGGCTATGCACCGGTCGGCCCCAAGTGGATCAAGATCCCTCAAGTGGGCCGTGCAGTTATCTATGACGATGTTGACGTCGGTGCAAACTGCACGATTGATCGGGCAACATTGGGCCAAACTATGATCGGATCGGGTAGCAAGTTCAGCAATCTCATCGCTATCGGGCATGGCACGAAGATCGGTTCGGATTGCATGATCGTCGCCCAGGTAGGGATCGCTGGTTCGACCACGGTCGGTCGCCATGTCACCATCGCCGGGCAAGCGGGGATCGTTGGGCATATCGAAATCGGCGACGACGCTACGGTGGCTGCTCAGGCAGGCGTGACAGCTAACATTGAGCCGGGCGTCACCGTGTTGAACTCCCCAGCCGCTCCGATCGCTGATGCGAGGCGGCAGATGATTGCTGTTCAACGCTTGCCCGACTTGCTCAAGCAATTCAGGGCACTCGAGGCTGAGGTCAAAGCCCTAAAGGCAACCATAGAAGCCAGCGCCGCCACCAAGACAACCAATTCGTAGCATCTAACCTAGCAGCGAGCTCAAGTAGTCAATGCTGTCGTTGAGCGTGCCTGGATCGCCTCTGCCCGAGGTGCGTTCCACGATCAACGGGCCTTGGTATCCGCCGGACCTGAGCTTGCTTACCACGCGGGCAATGTTGGCTTGGCCACTGCCCAAGGTCACTTCTGTACCGAAGGTGATGCCGGGCTGATCCGACGGATCGGCGTCCTTGAGATGGGCGTGGCTGATTCGGCCGCGAAGCATAGTTACCGCTTTGACGGGATCGTCGGTACCATAAATGACCAGATTGCCCGGGTCGAAGTTGACGGCTACGTTTTCACATTCCAACCCGTCGATGAATTGCAGCAGAACCTCCGCTGACTCGCGCCCGGTCTCCAGGGAAAGGGTCAGGCCACGTTCTTGACAAAGCGTAGCCGCTTGCCGGCAGCGTTCTGAAAGCTTGACGAATGCGCCTGATTGGCCATCATCTGGGACCGTGCCGACGTGAATGGTCAGTTCCGGGACGGCCAATGCAACGCTTAATTCAGCCACACGCCGGGTGAAGTCCAGCCGCTGCTCGAACAACTCGTCTGGCATGTATCCGCCAGTTTGCGCTACCGTTTCGATTGACTTGTAGACCTCGCCGCTAAAGGCGGCAAAGGTCGCGCTGATTTCAACCTTGCAGTCAGCGCAGACTTCGCGAATTTCTTCTGCATGAGCCGCAGCTAGCGTCTCTTCATCGAAGAACCCAAGATGCACAACCCGAGCGCCACATTCAGTTGCTGCCGCACGGATCGAGGCGATGGGGTCCTTGCGATCAATGGACCATGAACAGACACCTATGGAAAGCGGTTCCATAACGACTAATCCTCATTGTTCAATTCAGTGGCCGAGTCATCGACGTCCGTCCCTGCCGCGATCCGGCTACCCTGACGAATGGTCAGCGGATCGGGTAGGGTGGGTAAGCCAGATTCTCGCCTAAGTAGGTTTTGAGCGACCAATTCGGATGGGAAAGCCCCAATGGGAAATGCGGAGATTGTTCCATCGACCTTACCCACATGTACATAGGGAGTCCTGGCCCCCGGTGCGTTCTGATCCGGATCCATACAGCCGACCAAATCCCAAAGCCCGGCGTCGCGATTGCTATGATCAGTTCCCGGATCGATGAAGACGAAATCCCCAATGCGATACGCAATCGTTGCGGGCGGCCAGCTGGCGATTTCGGCCTCCAATACTTGCTGCTGCTCCTCTGCGGACAACTCTTCGAAGGCTTGCAGGTTTGTGGTTCCAATCGGAATCGTACCGGTGGTCGTATTCGATAGTGTGGATGAAACGAAGTTGCCCGCATCAAGGTAGCCCTGTACGATCAAGGATGCTCCATGGTCGGGTGATCGCCCTTGGTTGGCGTCGGCGTAAAAATTTATTGTGCTCGCCATCAACTGTGTATCCAGACTGCCCATACCGCTGAATATGCCCGTACCCGACGCCATCGACATAAACAGCCACACATAGAAACCAACTACCCCGGCAATCGAGAATAGTGGGAGGGCGAGCACCGCAACGCTCGCTTTGAAGCCAGAGACCCGTTGCCCATCCTTGACCATGATGATGGCACTGACTACCCACCATGGAATCCCGGCCCAGTATCCGACAAAGGGAATACCGCTTATCGCGTTGGCGCCTGAGCTGTAGCATAGCGCTTGATAAGTCCGTCGGATGCCCGCTGTTGGTGCCCCGAAGACGTGCAGCAGCGCCTGAGTCAGTGCGCCCCAAACGGCGACGAACAGGACGAGTGCGAACCCCACTCCTAACAGGCCAACAACAAGTCCAGCCCCCAAGCCGACCAACAATGAGCCGCCGCCGCCGCTGGCCGATGCGCCGATAAACAACCCCATCAGGGCGGGAAACAGGAATATGCCCATCACCGCTACCCATGAGCTGATCGTGCAGAAGTGAAACGCCTGTCTCAGTGGATCCTCGATCGGCACTTTGTTGATGAGTTGGCCTGGCGCAAACAGAGCGCCGCCGATCATCTTGAACCATGCACGAAAGCGGCCGATTTTTTTTCGCTCAGCCCAAGGCGAGACAAGCCTAGTCTCGTCCTCTTCCACACCGGGCGCAGGAAGAAGAATCATTTCGTTCATGTGGATGTGCTGCCGGCATTGGACGCACTCAAACGCGGGCGGTTGGAGTTCACCGTTCTCGCCGGTGCCGTAGTAGGTTTGATTGCAGTGCGGGCAGCCAAATTGCACGCTGTTGGGCAGGAACTCGAAGTCGCTGGGTACAAAGGGAGCATTGCACTCCGGGCACACCCGCGAAACCAAATTCCACAGCCGGTAGCCGCATGTCTTGCACTGCATGGCTGCTCCTACGCCCAGTTCTGCATTTCAGCCTTGATTTTGGCTCTTCTCATCCAGATCAAGAAAAACAGCGGCAATGCCCAGCCCCAGAGAAGGGTTACCACCACGGTGACCACCGCGATGAGGGTCATGACCGCATCTCCTCCGGGCAGCGGAGTTCCCTGTGCAGCCGTCGCTTGCTCGATTACCGCCCCTTGAAAACCCACTTGGAACGCGGCATCGGCCAGAACGAATACCATCTTCGAGACTGCCCAGACGGTAATGATTCCCACGAAAGCGGCCCGCCGGCGGATCAACCGAATTCCGCCAACCAGCAACAGCGCGGCCATAACGAAGCCAATGGCACCGCTGATCGTATTCCATAAGACAAGCGATTCAGGCAGATCGACGGCCGCCTGTGCTGCCATCGGCACCTTTTGGGAAAGGAACTCCATGGTCACCGAATTGAATAGCCGCAGTATGCCGCCCAGCATGCCCAAGCAACCAAAGACGATGGAGATAGTGCCCAACACCTTGGGCCAGTCGGATTGAGTATCAAGATTTCGCGTTTGGCCTGGAGCAACCGGCGGCGCCATGGCCTTTAACTCTTGCATGGGGTCAGTCGGATGCTCAGCCATTTTCAAAGTCCTCTCACTTCGACGTCGTCGCCCACATGAGCAGAGGAGACTCTGATCAGTGAAACTACGCCTTCTGTTGTCGTCGCAACTGTCCGCACGCAGCCGCAACATCGGAACCTCGACTCTTCCTCAGGTGCGTGTTTACGCCACGCTCAGCCAAGAGCTTCAGGAAGACCTGCTGGGTTTTCTCGGAGGGCTGTCCATAGGGCAACGACGGCACTGGGTTGTAGGGAATCAGATTGACGTTGCTGCGCATGGACTTAGCCAATCTAGCCAACTCTCGGGCATGGGGAGGCTGGTCGTTTACTCGGTCGAGAAGAATGTATTCAAGCGTGACTTCTCGCCCCGTTTTATCAAAATAATAGCGAGCGGCTTCTACCAGCTCGTTAATACTTACCGATTCTGCCCAGGGAATCAATTCCCGGCGAAGTGAATCTGACGGTGCATGCAGTGAAAGGGCCAGCGTGATCTGCAAGCCCTCGTCAGCCAGCCGTCGCATTTGGCTTGGCAAGCCCACCGTGCTTACAGTTATCTTTCGAGCCCCAACGCCCAAACCCCACGAAGCGTTGATGGTCCGCACGGCTGAGACCGTGGCGCCATAATTGGCCAGCGGTTCGCCCAATCCCATAAAGACCACATTGGTCAATCGTTCCGGGACGCACAGCTGTCTCACGCGCATGGCCTGTTCGACGATTTGGGCGCTGGATAGATTGCGGGCAACACCGTCTAATCCACTCGCACAGAAGACACAGCCCACAGCACAGCCCACCTGCGTCGAGATGCAGGCGGTTTGGCGTTGTTCGGCTGGGATCAGCACGCACTCGCTGGTCTGACCGTCGGGCCAACGCAGCAGGAGCTTGACTGTTCCATCCTTCGAGGCTGCGCGGGTCACGATCTCTGAATCGAACACCGAGAATGAGTTTGCCAACTCAGCCCTCAATGTCTTGGGCAGATTGCTCATGGCTTCAAAGGACTCAGCTCCCTTCTCGTACACCCATTCAAGAAGCTGCTTCACCCGAAATTTTGGTTGGCGGTGCTGGTCAAACCAAGCGGTCAACTCATCAGGCGTCGAGCCAAACAATGATCGACCAACCGGTGGGGGGCTGGCGTCGCCAGAATCTACTTGCGGTAGTGAGAAATCATCCATCCGTGAATTGTAGCAGATCGCCACAACCATGCCCGTTAAGAGTTGTCGACCTCCCTGTTTTTGAGCGGAGGCAGTTGTCGCTAATCGCTGAGGGCGGCTTTGAGCACCTGGTCGATGGTGCGGGCAAAGACGAAGTCGATGTCCTTTCGCACTTCGTCTGGGATGTCGGGAAGATCGCGCCGATTCTTCTCCGGCAGGATGATCATTCTAAGGCCTGCTCGGTGGGCAGCCAGCACCTTTTCCTTCACGCCGCCAATGGCTAGCACGCGACCGCGAAGGGTAATCTCACCGGTCATCCCGGTGGCAGGGTCCACGGTCCGATCCGTTAGTAGGGAGACCAGCGCCGTTAGCATGGCTACGCCGGCAGAAGGCCCGTCTTTAGGGATCGCCCCGGCAGGGACGTGAATATGGTAGTCGTGGGCCAGAACAATCTCAGGGTCGATGCCAAAGCGCTCGGCTTGGCTGCGAACGATGGAGAAGGCTGCCTGCGTGCTTTCGCGCATCACGCCGCCCAATTGGCCGGTGAGATTAAGGTTGCCACCGCCGGGCATCTTGGTAGCTTCGATGAACAAGATTTCGCCGCCGCTGGGTGTGTAGGCCAACCCGGTAACTACGCCCGGCACGGCAGTTTGATCCGCCGTTTGGGGTTCATACTCGATGGGGCCTAGATCTCTGGTCAGCGAGCGAACTGTTACCCGCGATGATCGCCGCTGCTTCCGTACGATGGCAGCCGCCCGCGCCCGGCACACTGCGGCGATTTGCCGATCCAAGTTGCGCACGCCAGCCTCTCGCGTATAGCTGGCGATGATTCGTTCGATGGCTTTGTCATCAAACTTCAGTTGCTTGGGGAGCAATCCGTGCTCTTCGATTTGCCGCGGAATCAAATGCCGCTTGGCAATGTTCAATTTCTCCCGCAGCGTGTAGCCCGAGAGCTCGATGATCTCCATTCGGTCCAAGAGGGCATAGGGAATGGGGTCGAGGTAATTCGCGGTCGCAATGAAGAAGACGCCGCTCAAATCAAACGGAACATCGAGGTAGCGATCCAAGAAGGTGTCGTTTTGAGCGGGGTCAAGCACCTCGAGCAGCGCTGAGGCTGGGTCGCCTCGAAAATCCTGCCCGATCTTGTCCACCTCGTCGAGCATGAACAACGGATTGTTGGATCCGACTTTTCGGATTTCCTGAATGACCCGGCCTGGCATGGATCCGATGTAGGTTCGGCGATGCCCTCGAATGTCGGCTTCGTCATGAACGCCGCCAAGCGACATGCGAATGAATTTTCGGCCAAGCGCACGGGCGATGCTTTTACCCAACGAAGTCTTGCCGACACCCGGTGGTCCGGCAAAGCAGAGGATAGGCCCTTTGCTGTCCGGCTTGAGCTGGCGAACAGCCAAATATTCCAAGATGCGGGTCTTCACATGTTCCAGGCCATAATGGTCATGGTTGAGGATCTTCTCTGCCTTCTTGATGTTATCCTCGCGCGGCGTGCTAACAGCCCAGGGCAGGGAAGCCATCCACTCGATGTAATCCTGGGCGACGGAGAATTCCGGCGACGCCTGGGGGATGTTGGCCAACCGATCCAACTCTCGGCGGGTCTCAGTTTCTGCCTCCTCGGGCAATTTGGCTTCGACGATCTTAGCTTCAAGCTTGCTGAGTGTGTCGCCGCGGGCATCGCTATGGCCCAGCTCGCTCTGGATGGCCTTTAGCTGCTCGCGGAGGTAGTAGTCGCGCTGAGTTTGGTCGATCTTGGAGCGGACCTCGGTATGGAGCTTCTTAGCCAACTCCAAGACCTCTACCTGGCCAACAATCGTTGCGTGAACCTTGCGCAGCCGCTCCGCTACATCAAGCGTCTCAAGTAGTTCCTGCTTATGCACCAGAGATAGGGAGAGATTAGCAGCAACAAAGTCTGCCAATCCACCCGGCGTGCCCACACTGTCCAGGACGATCCGAGCGTCTTCGGGAACCTCGTCAGACATCTCGATGACTTGGTGGGCCGCATGACGAACACTGTGGGTCAGCGCCTCAATCACTTTATCTTGTTTGACCGGATCGAAATGGGCATGGACTCGGGCTTCGAGGTGGTCTTTTTCGCGCGTCAGTTCCTCAATACCGATGCGGGCGATACCATGAACGATGACGCTCTGCGTGCCATCTTCAAGCTTGTATAGTTTCAGCAGCCGACAGGCAGTGCCGATCCGGTATAAGTCGTCAAGTGTGGGATCTTCGGTGTCCGGCTGACGCTGGGCAACCAAGGCGATGATGCGCGATTCAGCCAAGGCAAGATCAAGCACCCGCTTTGATTTTTCACGGCTGATATTTAGCGGCGTGAGCGTGTTTGGAAAAGCAACCACGTCGCGAACTGGAAGCAAGGCCATCACCGGAGGCAGCGATGTAGCTGACTCTCCGCTCTTGCCCTGCTTGTTTTTCTTCTTCGGAGATGGGGTCAAACTGATCGATCCGTCCCCTTCGATGCCAAGCGGGCTTTCGACCTCCAGAGTTTCGGAGTCTGCGTCAATGTCAAGCTCATCGTCCAACTTACTCATCTGTCAGCTCCGGGCATTTTCTTGGAAGCACCGCGGCGTGGCATTACGATCCATAGGTATCCATTGCGATAGTTTGCCCGGATGCCGTCGGTATCAACATCTTGGGGGACCGGGACTTTGCGTTGAAAGCGCCCCGAGTCGATCTCCATGAGATGCACAGAAATGTCGGTTGCAGCCTTGTCGAGCATGGGCCGTTCTCGTTCGCCGCGTACATAGAGCACGCCGTCGCCAGCCTGGACGTCGATCAGCTCGCGGTTCATCCCCGCGAGTTCCAAGCAGGCAACGTAGCGATCCGGGCCTTCGTAGAGGTTCATCGCCGGTCGCCAGGCATCGGGGGCTGTGTTGCGGAAGAAGTTCTTCTTGAGCAGTTCCTCAGCCATCTCCCCCATATGATCGACGATCCGATCAAACTCGTCGTTTTGGGCGCCCGATCGCAGGGGGATATGCATGGCCAAGCCGCCAGAAAAACACGCCGAAGTAGTCAAGAGGCCCATTGAAACCGCAAAGTAACTGTCGGACTGTACCTCCCACCATCTAGGTGGTCAATTAAGCAGCTGGGGCGCTCAAAAGCGGGCCGGTTGGGGGCATGGGCCCGTCACCCTGGATCATTGTGGATCGGGCCGAATGGATGTTGAACATTGGCGAATCGGCGGTATTCTTCTGGGTATGGGTACGCGTGAAAAAATAACGATCTCTCATCTGCACGCGTGGAAGCGGGAGCGGAAGAAGATCCCCGTTATCACGTGCTACGATTATTCGACAGCTCGCATGGTTGTCGATGCGGGCATCGACGTCATCCTCGTCGGCGACACCTACGCCGAGGTCTGTCTTGGTTTCGATTCGACGATCTCAGCCACCATAGACCTGATGCTTGTTCCGACGGCGGCTGTTCGTCGCGGCGCCCCGCAGGCGTTCCTGATCGGGGACATGCCTTTCATGAGCTATCAGGTCAGCAACGCAGAAGCCGTGGTCAATGCTGGCCGGTTCATGACTGAGGGCGGGTGCGATTGCGTCAAGCTAGAGGTGGATCGTCGGTTTGAGTCCTGCGTGCGGGCGATCACTCGGGCTTCCATACCGGTGATGGCCCATCTTGGGTTACGCCCCCAGTCTATCCACCAGATGGGCGGTTACCGCTACCAAGGAAAAACAGCCGATGAGGCGGAGCGCTTGATGGAAGACGCCCGCATCATGGCAGGCGCCGGCGCCTCGGCGCTGTTGCTCGAAGCTGTCACCAATGAAGTGGCAGCCGCCATTTCTGAAGAAACCACCCTGCCTGTCATTGGATGCATCTCAGGCCCGGCATGCGATGGGCAAGTCTTGGTACTGCATGATGTGCTCGGCTATTCGACGGAACACAAGCCCGGAGCAGTCAAGACGTATGCGAGCCTGGGCGACACGGTAACCCATGCCCTGAAGGACTACGCCGCCGACATTCGCAACCAAGTGTACCCCACACAGAAGCAGGGCAGGGCGATGTCGGCGGGCGAGTCGGAGAAGCTTGCAAGAAAAGACGGACCGCGTTCGCCCTCACGTCGATAATTCCCACGAATTGCTGATCGACGTTTACGAGCACCACAGAGGCGTCAAGTTCGTGCTTCCATTGTCAAGGAAAAAATTCTGCATGGTGACGAAGTTTCTTACCAAAAATAAATCGTAATGCAATACTTTCTTCGCGCAGAGATTCACACGCGATGTTTGGTTCAAACCATCTTGACATCATGGGCTAAGCGAGATACGCTTCCATCGTCGAATCTGGTCTGAAAGGGTGCGCTATGCTTGTCCCCGTTGATCTGGCGCGAATCATCATCAATGAGAACGGCGATTCGCAGGTCATCGTGCTGAAAGAGCGCGCCGGCGACCGACACTTCCCGATCTTGATTGGCATCAACGAAGCATTGGCCATCGACCGCCGGCTCAAAGGAATCGAGACAGCTCGTCCCCTTACCCATGATCTGATGGCTACCCTCATCGCCGAACTTGACGCTAGCCTGGAAAAGATCGTAATCTGCGACTTGCGGGACCAGACTTTCTACGCCAAGCTGATAGTCTGCCGGAACGGTAACGTCGTGGAGATCGATTCAAGACCGTCCGATGCTATTGCCTTGGGCGTGACCAACGAAACGCCGATCTACGTGGAAGAAGAAGTCCTCCAAAAAGTTTCCTGAGGTTTCTCTTCCCCGTGTTATTTTTGATACGCAATCATACTTGTACATATAGCTCATTGGATTTATCGCCGGATCATGACTAGCAACATAACCAGCATAGCGCCACCAGCGGATCATCACCGAGGATTCCTCGGCCGAATCAAGGAGCAGGCCGGATCGCATTGGCCTGCCTCTGGATCGAAGGTTGTCGCAGGCGCACCGGGCAGACTGGATCTGATGGGCGGCTTCGCTGAATACACAGGTTCACTTGTCTTGGCTTACCCGCTCGCCGACGATGTGACAGTGGCGGCTGCACCGCGTGATGACCGGGAGATTCACCTAACGCTGTTGAAGGGCTCGGGCAACGGCTCTCCACGATCCATGGCATGGTCGCTGGACGATTTTCTAACTTCAGAGGGCCACGCTGTCTCAGCCCAAGCCATTCTCGCAGTCCTTCCTGATGGCTGTGGCGGTATAGCACGCCAGGTAGCCACCGCCATTTATGCATTGTTGAATGCCTCTGGCGCTGAGCGATCCTGCGGGATTTCGATTGCAATCAGTTCGACGCTGGAAGAGTGCCATGGTATCGCTGCCCGCAGTGCAGTTTGCGTGGCTTCGATGATGGCGATCAGCAACCTCTGGGGCTTGGATATTGATTCGGGCAAATTGGCAGAGCATTGCTGCCAAGCGGAGAATCTACTCTGGCGTCGGGGGCAAGAAGTTTCTGATGCTACCGCGGTTAGCCGCTGCCAAGCAGGGAGGATTTTCCAGTTCGATTCCCGGAACCGCGGACTCCCCGGATCCTTGGAATTGCCAGAGGGCGTGGCCTTCACCGGAATCGACTCCGGCTCGATCCACAAGGACGCCGAGCAGAAGTACCTCAAAGCCAGGACGACCGCGTTCATGGGGCGAAACATCATCGGACGTATCCTTGCCGCAGATCCTCGGCACGGCCCGCCTTGGGATGGGTACCTCTCGCAGCTCAGCGTCACCGATTATGTAGCCCGCCTGCGCGATCGGCTGCCTACCAAAATGAGGGGCGCTGACTTCCTTGATCGTTTCGGCGAATCCGGCGACGTCTTGACCACGATCGAACCGACCGAAATCTACAAGATTCGTTCGCGCACCGAGCATCACATCTACGAGAACACCCGCGCTGCCGATTTCGCAGGGCGCATCGCCCGGGCGACTAGAACTAAGGATGGTAACGCGGTCATCGAGGCCGGCGAGTTGATGTTTGCGTCGCACTGGAGTTACGGACAGCGGTGTGGTCTGGGCTCCATCGAGACTGACCGGCTGGTCACCTTGCTGCGGAACGAAGGTATTAACGCCGGCATCTACGGGGCTAGAATATCAGGCCGGGGTGCGGGGGGAACCGTTGTGGTCATGCATGCTGACAACGAAACAACGCGGCAAGTCCTCCTGAGCGTCAAAGAGCAGTACTCTCAGGCGACAGGCCGTCGCGCCCGGTTGCTCAGCGGTACGGCCGATGGGGCCACCATTCGCGGTGTGACCACAACTGCTTGAGCGCCGCGGCTCTTCAACCGCAGCCCATCTCATCCGCCGGAAAGACTCTGCCGAATGAACTTGGCCACCTTCTTTGTGTGTTTCGGCGAATAGGTGAAACCGCTGGCGTTGTGGCCACCCGGTGTCTCCATGAATTGCTTGGGAGTTGCGGCCGCCTCGAACAGCCTCTTGCCGTTCTCGAAGGGTACGAGTTCGTCGTCCCGCCCGTGGATGAAGAACTTGGGACATCTGATTCGACCTACCTTCTGAATTGATTGATACTCGTTGCGGGCCAGCAGACTGATTGGCAACAGCGGGTATTGTTGTTGGCCGATCGCCACCAAGCTGGTAAACGATGATTCCACGACCAGCGCGGCAGGCCCGTGCATCAGGGCTAGCTCGACCGCCACCGCGCCGCCCAACGAACGACCGTAAATGACGATTCGTTCCGGCGATTCACCGCCCACCTCGCACAGCCAATTCCAAGCGGCCTCTGCATCATCGTAGGTGGCCTGTTCGTTTGGACTTCCTTCGCTGCTGCCATAGCCGTGGTAATCGAAAATTAGGACATTCAGTCCCATGCGGTGTAGAGTGTCAATTGTATGCAACCTATCGCCCATGTTCCCCGCGTTTCCGTGACAGAAGATGACACTACCGATGGCATCGCCGCGTGGAATATACCAGGCTGATATCCTTACCCCATCGGACGCGATCAAAGTCACATCCTGATAGTCCAGATTCAGATCTGCCGGGGTCGAATAATAATCGGTGGCTGGAAAGTAGATCAGCCGTTCCTGGAATGCCCAAACACCCCCGCAGACAGCCACATAGATAATCACTGCGGCAGTCAGCATTCGTAGAAGCCCGCGGCGCAGACGCTTGGGCCAGGCTACTCGGGTCGCTGCTGGTTCTTGTTGATTCATCGCTCAGCCCATTGATTCAAGTTACCCGCAACACGCGGCCCATGGCCAATGAGGGCAGTAGCAGCAACGCCACAACCATCCCAGGCAGCAGGCCCTGCACCGTCAGGACCAATGTTGCATCAACCAAGATGACGGCTAGCACCATGGTCTTGACAGCCTTCTGGACGTCTTTCGGCTCAGCACTGCATAACGCCGGCCAGCTGAATCGCAGCATCAGTCCTGCAAGCAGCAACACGCCGATCCACTGCCATTGGGTGTTCGCCGCTGAAACCAGGGGAAACGCAGCCAACCCGGCGATGGCTAACCACATTCCCCACCATCCCAATTGTAGGCCCGGAGTTGTGCCAGCCTGCGATTCTTTCCGGGCAAAAATGGTCACCGAAGTGATGTACACCCAGATCAACGCAGCTGCATAGAAATGTTCTCGAGCGATCAATGGCATGGCTACGCTCATGCCCAGCATCAGATTCAGGCTTCGGCACATTCCCATAGCCGCAGGGGCGATGGGCGTGGACTTGGGCAGCAAATCGTAAGCAACGATGAACCCGATCAAGACTGTGGCCAGGACGGTGGCAGGATGATCACCCAAAATTCCGCCGGTGCTAGGGTGTCGATAATCTGCGACAGCCGCCAAACCGAGACCTGCTCCTAGCAGCAGAGCGGCCAGGATTGCCGCGCTTCGACGCGAAACTCGCCCGGCAGGAATGGGCCGTTCCGGACGCAGCAGCGCGTCGCGATGCGCATCGGCTACGTCGTTGAGTGCCATCCCTCCGCAGTAGAGGCAGACCGACGCCCCGCACAACAGAGCCAGTCGACTTAGCTGGTCTATTCCCGCCCCCACCAGCAATGCACCAGCAAAGATGTCGGCGACTGCGGTAGGGGTGTTGGCTGCCCGAACCAGCTGGAGATAGGCGCCACGTCGTTTCATCCCGCACCACACCTTTGCAGACGATTGGCCCTTGGGCTGCTACGGACTACTTGTTGCTCACTGAGAGATTCTGGATCACCCATTGAAGGTGAGCCTTGGCTTCGGCGCCTGCCGCATCGGGATCGTCCAGGTAGGGATACAGCTCGACCGTCATCCAACCGGTGAAGTTTGTGTCCAAGATGGCTTGAAACGTCGCCGAGAAATCGACAGCACCTCGGCCTGGTACCAAGTGCTCGTGAACCCTGTTGGCGGCTATGTCTTCGACGTGGTAGTGACGTGTCCATTCTTGAAGCTTGTGGACCGTCTCAGGCAGCGGATCGCCGACACAGAAAAAATGCCCTATGTCAAAATTCAATCCAAACGCGGGTGAATCGATTTTCTTGGCCAACTCCAAGAACTGATCGGAGTTTTCGATGAGAAGCTCCGGTTCAGGCTCAACGAGTAACTGCACGCCCAGCTCTTCGGCCATGGGCAGCACTTGCTCCAAGCCAGCCACAAAGGTGTGAAGTCCCCAATCCCAAGAGACGCCCGGATCGAGCGGGCCGCCCGGTTCAGTGGTGATGGACGGTGCACCCAGGGCAGCAGCCATCTTCAAAGAAGCGGCTGTGTGCTGCACGCGCTGCTGGCGGAACGCCTCGTCCGCTTCAATCCACGAAGGATGCCAAAAATCCTGGACCGCATTCATCATGAAGGCATTGACGTTTGAGATGGCTATGTCAGTTCGGTCCAACGCCGTCCGGATCGATGCAATCTGCTCCTTACCGGTTTCGGGTGGCCAAGCGTGTGGCAGATCAGCCATGATCTCAACCGCGCCGTAGCCAAGGCTTGCAATTCGATCAATTGCCTCGGGCAGAGAGAACATGCGGTAGGCGTTGCTGCTGTAGGCGAGTTTCATCCGGTCGCACCATCGGCTTGGCTGTCACGAACGTAGTTCATCAACCGGCACCACTGTTCGAAGTGACTTCGCTCAGGCACATCCATTGGGCTTTTGAAGAAGCTGGCTAAATGGTGCATGCAGCCACGTCCTCCGCGACGCCATTCGTGCGCGGTCAATCGTATCAAGTCGATCACCAAGGGTGCGGCCAAAATCGAATCCGCGCCTTGCCAGGTAAACTGCATGTTCATCTTGGTTCCCAGGAACCCTTCGAAGTGAACGAAATCCCAGGCTACCTTCCAATCATCGAGCGATTGGACGTATTCGATGGACACCGGTGAATCGACATCCTGCCCGAGTATCTCAGCCAACCCGCTCCGCTTTGATTCGATCTTGCCGGCCTTGATGGCTGGATCATCCAACACAGCTCCATCGCGGTTCCCCAAAATATTATGCCCCACCCAACTGAGCACTTTGAGGTTCCGCATGGCGAACATCGGACCCAATACGGACTTGATCAGCGTTTCCCCCGTCTTGCCGTCTCTGCCCGCGTAGCAGATGCCAGCTGTATCCGCTCGCTGCCGAATCGCCGGCAGCTCTATCCCCACCGAGGGCGTGAAGTTGATGTACGAACAGCCCGCCTTGATCGCAGCCAGGGCGTAGAGGCAACTGCCAGGAAAGGAATCTGTACTCCGAGCAACGAGTGCCTGCTCCAGCTGCTTCGCGTCAGAGAGATCAGCCAATCCACCAGGAGTCGATTCGCACGAGGCTAGATTGACCACGACCACGTGGTCGAGTTTCTGCGCTGCCCGAAAGGCGGCCATGTCCTGGGCCAGTTCGTCGACGGCATCGCCCGCCCGCGGAGCATCGACGCCTTTGAGGCGATCGGCGCCGTTCCTCAGCACATCGGGGACATTAGTGAGCACGCCGGGGCGGATGTTGGCCTGCATGCCTCCCAACGAGGCGGCACACTGCTCGATCAGCCCCTTCTCGAAAATGCCGGCTGCTTGGTGGGCATTCAGGACAGCCTCAGCCAGGGTCTCACCGCGAATCTCGTGGCCACCCACGACCAAATCACCCGCCCTGCTGAGCCGCAGTGGCTCAAAATCGGGCAGGGCAGTGACCATTCCTACCGGCTTGATCAACTCTTCGCCCAGAGCAGCGATACCCAGGGCAACTGCGCTGCCAACGCGCCCTGCAGCACCGATCAACCAGACGCCGATTTTGAATCGCTCTTGTTCCATGGGTTTGAGGCTCATCATAGGCTGGCACCCCAAGACACACCATCGCAAAACGGCTAAAATGCCGCCCATGAAATTGCCCGTGAACATGGATGGCTTTGGACGTTGCATCAGCTACTTGCGCATCTCGTTGACCGATCATTGCAACCTGCGATGCCTTTATTGCATGCCCGACAGGGATCAGGTTTTTGGACCGGATGAAGAAATACTGACGGCTCAAGAGATTCAAACCGTCGTCAGCGCAGCCGCTCAAGTTGGATTCAACAAGATTCGACTAACCGGTGGTGAGCCAACCCTGCGGCGTGATCTGGTCGATATTGTGAGGCAAATCAAAGCCGTTGACGGCATCGACGAAATAACCATGACCACCAACGGCTTGTTGCTTCGCCGCTTTGCCGAGGACCTTGCAGCCGCGGGGCTAGGCAGGGTCAACATTCATGTGGATACCTTCAATGCAGCCCATGCCAAGAACCTGATGCGCCTTGACAACTTGGAGCAAGTGTGGGCCGGCATTCGCGCGGCTGAGAAGGCTGGGTTGTCGCCCATCAAGCTGAATGTGGTTGTAGCCCTCGATCATAATGACCAGGACGTCGCGGAGCTTGCCCGTCTCACGCTCGAACATCCTTGGCATGTTCGCTTCATTGAGTTGATGCCCATTGGCGCCGATGGCAGCGTTGGGTTTTCGCAGTCACAATTTGTGCCCACACGGCAGACTCAGCAGCGCATCGAGAACGAGTTGGGCGCGCTTAGGCCGGTTGAGAACGCAGGCCCTTCGGACGAATCGCGCAACTACAAGCTGCCAGATAGCCAGGGTGTGGTCGGTTTCATCTCGCCGGTGAGTCAGCCGTACTGTGGCACCTGCAACCGAATGCGGCTAACTGCCGATGGCAAGTTTCATCTCTGCCTACTGAACGACGACGAAGTGGACGTCAAGGCAGCCATGAGGAGTGGCGGGGGGGTGGACGACGTTGCCCAAATCCTGCTCGAGGCCGTTCGACTGAAACCAACCGGTCATCGCCTGAGTGAAGGCATCCACACTGAGAATCGCGGCATGTTTCAGATCGGCGGGTAAGCCAGTCGGCGTGGGTTCGATTAGCAAAGGCTCCTTGGCGGCTGGATTAGACCTGCTCTGAAGCTTCTTGCAGGAGTTCCCCCATTTCGCTGGCGGCATGGGCATCACCGATTTTCTCGCACACGCCGAGTCCGTCCCTCAGAACTTCTTTGGCATCTTCGGCGCGGTCGAGTAGAAGCAGCAGCCGTCCCTTGTGATAGTAAGCAGCCGAGTAGTCCGGATTCAAGGCGATCACCCTGTCGAATTGCTCCAATGACGGCTCCTTGACATCTAGCTTGGCTAATTCCATGGCTAAACCGAAGTTCAAGAATACGTCATCCGGATCTGCTGTAAGGAGTTTTTCCAATTGTTCCTTGCTTGGCACGACTCACCCCCAATCCATAGGTCCAATCTATCCTGGTGGCTGGCATCTTGCCGCTAATGAGATCGAGCGTCAACGCCCTTCGATTGTTCAGAGACGGGCTGATCCCTCGTCACCGCCGTTGACCGTGGACGACCCTATCGAATACAATCATCCAGGCATGGATGCAGCCGACATATACGTCGAAAGGAGTGGCGAGATGACGGAGCACGCGACGATCTGGTCCCGTCTGGGTACTTGGCTCAAGAACGCAGGCCGGGGCGGAAGTGGATTGGATAACTTGCCTAAGCTTCATGCCGACAGCATGCTGAACGATGGGCTTGAGGTCCTGGACAAGGCCGAGGGCGAGGCCCGCGCAAATCTGGCTTCGCCCAAACGGCAGCGCGAGCAAGCAATCGAAAAGCTCCAAGAAGGCTATCAGCAAGTCACCGGACTAATCACCTCCATCAAAGAACACATGGAAGTCCAAGACAAACGGTCGGAGCAGATGGTCGAAGCATTGACTCAATTGGCCAAAGATTCGGTCCAATCTGCAGATAACGCCCATACCCACAACGAGAATCTTAGCGCTATCGTCACCCAACTCCAAGCCAGCAATGATCGGGCCCGGAGGCTTGAATCGTCAATCCTGGAAATCCCTAAATTAGCCTCGGTCCAGAACGAGACGCTCGCTGCCATCCAGGAAGATGTTCGAGCCGGGGCAGAGGCAAACGGCCACATGGTTCAGTCCCTCGAAAGGTTCCGCGAAACTGCCAGCGGCTGGTCCGAAGCTTCGGCCGCCTCCACGCAAGCGATCAAGGACACGAACGAAGCGACAGCCAGACGAGATGCCGACTTAAACAAGCTGATCGAGGCCCAGAGCAAACGCTTTGTCTGGCTCTTTGCGGTGACTGTCGTTCTGGCGATCAGTGCCATCGTTGTTGGATTTATCAGATAGTTGCATTCGGGCCTAGGCCTCTACAGAAAGCAGACTATGGAACCGAAGGACTCCAAAGAAGTCATGCTCAGTTTGCTGAACGGAATGGGCCGATTCGGCGCGTCCGATTTGCACCTCAAGGTGGGATACGCTCCCTACTACCGGGTTGCCGGAAATCTTCGTAAGGTCGAAATGGAGCCCATCGAGCATTCCGATTTTCTTGAGGAGATGCTCTCTCACATCGTCCCAGCCACTAGGCGGCATGAATACGACGAGCGGGGCGATCTGGATTTTTCCTTCAAGGGATCAACCGGGGACCGCTACCGGGTCAACGTCTTCCGTGCAACGGGCGACATGCACAGCGCCATTCGCCGCGTCCAGAGCAACATCCCTAGTTTCGAAGAATTGCAGCTCCCGCCCATTTACAAGCGCATCGTCGAACACAACATCGATGGACTCGTGCTCATTAGTGGCATCACCGGCTCGGGAAAAAGCAGCACCTTGGCAGCCATGCTGGAGTACATCAATCAGAATCGTTCCATGCACATCATCACCATCGAAGATCCGGTGGAATTCACCTACGAGGCTGAGAAATCCATCATCTCACAGCGAGAGATCGGCATCGACATCCCCACCTACGCTGAGGCATTGCGTTATGTGGTTCGCCAAGATCCGGACGTCATCTTCATTGGCGAAATGAGAGACAAGGAGACCATGCTGGCGGCCATCCAATCGGCTGAGACCGGGCACATGGTCCTTGGCTCGATTCACTGTGCCGACGCCCCCCAAACATTCGCCCGCATCCTCGAGTTCTTCCCCCGGGAAGAGCACGATTTCATCCGCTCCTCACTCTCCAACTCGCTGGCGGCGATTTGTTGCCAAAAGCTGATCCCGGGAACCGCAGAGGGCACGCGCATACCAGCCACTGAGGTGCTGTTGAATAACGCTACGGTCAAGGACAAGATTCGCCATGAAGAAGACGAAGACCTGCCCGCAGTGATGGTCAATTCTCGCGAAGAGGGGATGCGCAGTTTCACCGATTCGCTGGCTGAGCTGATCGAGCAGGACAAGGTGTACTTCGATACCGCCCGAGAATACGCCCCCAACCGCGAGGCATTGGAAAGTGCCGTCAAAGGCATCAAGACTACCGCAGGCGGTCTGGTGGGTCGGGTACGCGGCGGACGGAAATAGGCTCTTGGCCGTGGGCGCAGCTAGTGGCATCAGATCAGGGGCTAGACAGAATGGCGAACGATTCGGGGCATCAGTCATTCGCTCCGGGTAGGGACTGCCTCCGATGAAGCCCATTTCGCCCGATCCTCCGGCTAGACCGCACAAAATCCAAACCATGCTTGCTCCAGCTGCCTTCGCATTTCTATTGGTTGCAACGGCCTACGGGGTTCTCGAAGCCCACTCATCGACCGACACTTGGATTGGCTTGGCCGGGGGTCGTCAAATCGCTGAGCAGATCAGTTGGTCCAACATTCGCGAGACGTTCCCGCTCACCGACACGTTTAGCTACACATTTGAAGGCCAACCTTGGTTCAATCAGAACTGGATGACCCATCTAAGCCAGTGGTATCTCTACGAACACATCTCCCCCAATGCGGTCATCTACGGCACCTGGCTACTGGGCGGCCTTACGTTCATGCTGGTCGCTATGGCTGCCTATTGGAAATCGGGCAGCGCTACGGGCGCCCTGGTAACAGCTTCGATCATGGCCATCGGCTGCCGAAATTTTCTTACTGCTAGGCCCGCTACTACCAGCTTTTTTTGCATGGCTGCACTTTGGGCGCTGTTGTGCACAATCGAAGGACAGGATCGCAAAACGCGCTGGTGGCCGATCGCGATTCTGCTGCCGTTGCTGGTGGTGTGGGGCCATGCTCATGGCAGTTTCCTCTTGGCCTATGCGGTCTTGGTCATGTATGTAAGCCACTGGACAGTCATTCACTATAGCGCTCACAAGGTCAACTCTCTGGCTACGCTCCTCATTCCGCTGGGCATCTTGGCTACCATCGCTGTCAGCGGCAAGCCGCTACTTTTTCTCGATCACCCCCGCGTATTGAGATGGTTGCCTGTCTTGGGCTACGCAGGATTCTGGTTTGCAGTGCGTGTCGTCAAACCCCGGTTGTCAGCCCATCCAAGACAGATCGCCGGCGTGATCCTGGTCTCTCTGCTCGGATTGATCCTCACCGTACTAACCAGCCCGTTCGGATTAGGTCACCTAACCCATGGCGACAAGGTGGCTGGCAGCCCTGTGTACCGCAATGTCACTGAGTGGCACCCACCATTTACCCACATCACCACAGCCTTCCCATCGATGGCGCCGTTCTGGGTGATCCTCGGCGGGACGAGTCTGCTGCTCATCGGCTGCGTTCTGCTCAAGACATTCAATTCGCCGGAACCGACCGATGAACCGTCAGGAAACCGCGTGCTCTCCATCAGCTTCTTCGATTGGGCTATGCTGCTCTTTGGCGCCTGCATGGTGTTTTGGGCCAGGCGTTTTGCTCCCATGTTCTACATCTTCGCGGGACCGACTATCTGTGCCTTGATCGTCATGCTACTCGGATCTGCTTCTGCCAGTATGCGGCAGCGACTCAAGGGTACACTGGCCACGGCCTTGCTTGTAGCGGCAGCCATCACGGGTTGGGCAACGGTTCAGGCAGCTAGAGGCCAGCTAGTCGATAAGTTTGAGGGAGGCAAAGAACGATTCAACTTGCTCGAACGGGTCACACGTTGCGATCTCATCCCCGACGAGGCGATCCGCTACCTGCGGGATAACGACATCAAGGCACGGCTATTCTTGGAGTGGACCCAGGCAGGCCGGGTCATGTTTTTAGCCCCAGACATAGACGTCTTCATCGACGGACGATCTCAGCAGGTCTACTCCGAACAGCATTATCTCACCTATCTGAAAATCTGGGATGCCACCACCTCAGCCGATCAGATCAGAGCAATCCTGGATGATGCACGGACCGATGCGGTGCTTCTTCGCCCGGGCCGGCGCTCCAAGCACTTGTTAGCCTGCATGACTTCATCGCCGGAGTGGCTTTGGGTACTCCAAGGTCCGCGAGAATCACCGTTTGGCCTGTTCCTGCGTCACGACAGCGAATTGGTACGGACACTATCCAAGCGGATCCGCGACGGGCATGAAGTCCGCTCAGAATCCCCCGAAGCCTTGGCAACCCTGGGATTGACCATCGCTGCAACCGCGCCACGTTCTCGAGATGCCGCATCGGCTGACATCGCATGGGCTGTTCGCTGTTGGCGGTCCGCAATTGAGCAAGCTCCGCACTTGGCTGGGTGGTGTCAAAACGTCACCAAGGGATACTTGGATCTAGGCCAACCCGAGCAAGCCAGGCAATACCTCGCTTCACTGGTGGAGCGCGCCCGCGATAACAAAAATAACCTCATCTCCGCTGATCGAGACAAACTGCTTGAGCAAGTTCAAATCTGTCAACGAATCATTGCTTCCCGAGGGCGCTAATGCGTCGTCGATCACCAGATCGCAGGCTATCGCCCCAGACCCCGATCTCGGGTTCGTTCTGACTGGCGGTTGGCAGACGGCGAATGCATTTCAGTCGGCTATATTAAGTTCCGATAACAGGGAAATGACCACCGCACTGACTTCAGATGTAGGCTTCGATTACGGCGAGCGTGTGTTCGGCGATCAGGATATCATCGACACCAGCGCACATTCCTGGTGTGCCGTGCGCATGCAGCGGTGCTTGGATTCCTTGGCGGACATTCGCGGGTCCGTGTTGGAAGTCGGTTGCGGGGCGGGCCGCTGTATTCGGACCGTGGCTCGACATCGATCCGATCTGACCTGTTTTGGTTGTGATATTGCCGAGCGGGCCATCCAATCCGCCTGCAGCCATGCAGATGGCGTTACCTACCAGCAGGCCGATGCCAATCGGCTGCCATATGATGACAACACTTTTGCGGCGATTGTGGTCATGGATCTTATCGAACACGTCCCCGACGTCGCTGCAGTGTTGCGGGAGATAAGCCGGGTTGCAAAACCAGGCGCAATTCTGCACCTCCACGTCCCGTGCGAAGGCCATTTCCTGTCTGTATATTTCCCATTGCTGACTTGTGGCATCGATCTTACCCACAAAACCGTTGGCCACTTGCACCATTTCAAACGCAAGCAAGTGCGTGAACTGCTGGAGGCTGAGGGTTTCACGATAGTCAAAGTCGGTTACAGCATGTACCTATTCGGCCAAATCCACGACCTCATTGGCTGGTGGAATATGCTCAGCGGAAAATCCGAAACAATCGTGCCCGAAGAGGAATCCCAGACGGGCGAGCAGGATGCCGTCGTAGCCGAGCCATTCCGGATCAAACACCTGATTAGCCGACCGGCATGGTGGGCAGCTAGTCGCATCTTGCCGCTCTTGCAATCTCTCGAACTACGGCTGTTGAGCTGGCAATCCCTTGGCGCCGTTGGACTATGCACGACTTCCCGCAACTGCAAAGACTGATCTCAGCACAGCTCGCCCCTCGAATAGTCACCGCCTGAAGTGTGATCCCTCAAGAGGATGACTTCCCCGCTGCGCCATGTTCAGCCGCGTTTTCTTTGCAACAAGCCCTCGCCGTGGTTACGTTGTGCAGCTGTGGTGGAGCACTGATGATCGTGTCCGCCAATTCTTGGCTCTCCTGGAATGCATGACTATGCCACCCGAGCATGCCTACGGCATCTGGTCGTTGATCCCACCCGTCTTTGCCATCGCCTTAGCCATCGCCACTCGCCGAGTGTTTCTATCGCTGTTCGTGGGTATTTGGACCGGCTACTTGGTAATCAACGGCTGGAATCCACTGACTGGCACGCTGGCTTCGTTCGACGCTTGCGTGAATGTGTTCCAAGACAGCAGCAACACCTGCGTCATCCTTTTCGTCACCCTGGTAGGCTCGCTAGTTGCCCTGATCCAACGAAGCGGCGGCGTCGATGGCTTTGTCGACTGGGCCCACCGTTCGCGGTTGGTGCGCGGACGACGCAGTGCCCAATTGCTCGCCATCGCCGTGGGTGCATTGCTCTTCATTGAAACAAGTATCTCCTGCCTGGTTACCGGTGCGGTGGCCAGGCCGCTCTTCGATAAGCTTCGCATCCCACGAGAAAAGTTGGCGTACATCTGTGACACCACCTCTGCTCCTGTTTGCATATTGATTCCCCTGAACGCGTGGGGAGCTTTCATCATTGCCCAGTTATCTGCTTCCGCGTTCGTCGATAATCCTGTTGCCCTGCTCATCCAATCTATCCCGTACAACTTCTATGCTTTGATCAGCTTGGCGATCTTGCTATTCGTCAGCATTACCGGCAAAGATCTTGGCCCCATGCGTCATGCCGAGAAGCGCGCCCTAACCGAAGGCAAGTTACTCCGCGATGGGTCCAAGCCCATGATTTCCGACAATGTATTGGCCATGTCGCCAGAGACCAGCGTCACCTGCAGCGCTGGCAACATGTTGCTGCCAATTCTGGTCGTAGTCGCCATGGTACCTGTGGGAATCTTCGTAACCGGCCGTCGCAACCTTGATCCTGGTATCGACGCGACGTTTTGGGAGTTTCTAAGGGCTTGCTCAGGCAGCACATCGGTATTCTGGGCGGTGGCTACGGCGACCATCTTTGCGGGTGTGCTTTTTTGTGCCCAGGAAATCATGAACATCACCGAGTCAGTCGACGTAGCCCTCAAGGGAGCAGCCGCACTGCTACCTTTGGCAGTGCTGATGATCCTCGCTTTTGCCATCGGGCACTTGTGCCGGTACGAACTCAAGACCGGTGATTTCGTTGCCTCCATGGTCGGTAGCGGCACTTCTGCCTGGATGGTCGCTCCGCTGATCTTTGTGGTGTCCGGCGGGATCGCCTTCTGTACGGGGACTAGCTTTGGCACCTTCGCCATCATGCTGGCTGTAGCATTGCCAGTCATCGACGCGACGGGGGCATCGCAAGCACTCACCGTGGCAGCTGTTCTCGGTGGCGGCGTCTTTGGCGATCACTGTTCTCCGATATCTGATACGACGATGGTTGCCTCAATGGCTTCTGCATCGGACCACATCGACCATGTGCGCACGCAACTTCCCTACGCCCTTGCCGCTGGTACCGGCGCCACCCTCTTGTACGCGGTGGCCGGTCTCATTCTTTGACGGCTTCGCCGGATATGGGAACGCCTTTGATGGTGGGCATGATCGGTCGCTGCCGGAGTGCTGTCGTGATGGTACCCACACCGCTCGAATCGAAGCTGAGCACATCCATCGGGCAAACCGTGACACAGATGCCGCAATGAATGCAACTCGAATTGATATTTGAGAATGCCTGCTGGTTCTTGGCAAACCCCATCACATCGATGCCCACTTGGCAGTACCGAGAGCATTCCCCGCAGGTGATGCACTTCTCGTCGCTGACGATCTGCAATCGGCCGAACCACTTGCTCCACAGTTGCATCCACTTGGCTAATGGGCACCAATAGCGACACCAAATCTTTCCACCGAAGATGGGGTAAAGAGTCACCGGGATCACCGCAGCCAGCCAAAAATCGCTGATCCAGCCATAACTATCAATTAAGGACGCAGCCCAGCCTTGTTTGTCGAAGGCTTTTCCGCCGGCATAGATGCCAAATCCCAGGCGGCCTAGAACAAGAATGGTGGCTACGAACGCCCAGATCATCACGGCTGCGCTCATCCATTCCCAGCGCCGACTTACCTTGCCCTTGGGCGCCAAGTGCCGCCACCGGTCACCCAGGGTTTCAGCCAAGCCGCCGCAGCCGCAGAACCAGGTGCAATACCGCTTCCCATGAAATACCGCCAGGATGGGGATGATCACGAACGTCGCCAATAGCCCATAGATCAGGTAGAACAGCCCGACGTCATAGAAGAACATGGAGAAATACAAGGGGAAAGCCAACTCGATCCCAAAGGCATGCCAGTAGTTTCCAGGCTTGCCCAGCCACATGTTGCTGCCCATCTTGTGATGCACCCAATACATCACCACAGCAGGGATGATGAACCCCAGCGTCCACTGCGTGACGATAAGGCAGGCATAGCGCTTCTTCTGATGGGAATCGTTGTACCCCACGCCCCAACGGCGGTACGCCTTGAAGCCGAAGATAGCCATGATCATTGAGTAGGCGAATGCGTACCAGAAGACCGGGTCGATGCGAATCCCTTGGCCTAGCACCTGCGGCGTATCGAACGACAGCGCCCGAGGCCACGCCTGAAACACATCGCCCGGAGCAAAAGGCCAGGCGGGCTTCTTGACGCCGTAGATGGTGTAACAAAGCAGGAAACAAGCGGACAGCACTCCCCATCGTTTCAGATCCCAAGTGCGTTCCAGCTTGACGCCGACCTTCTCAAAGAATTTCAGCGGCAGATCAGCCCCAATACATCGAAACAGATGATCGCATTTGAGCGTGGTCCGCTCGTCCGTTCCTGTATGGGCAACCTCGACAGCAGCGTCCTGAATTTCAACAGCCTTGTGCGACAGAAAAATCTGAATCTTGCCGTCGCGGGCACGATCAGCCACTCCGTCGATATTTCGCTTCTTGGGGTAGGTGAATTCCTTGTCTGGCGCGACTAAACTCACCCGATTGCCCCGGTCTGCCAATACAATGGCAGCTTCGCAGGCGACATCTCCCGCACCAAAGATCACCAGATCAGAATTGCTCCACTCATCCGGGTCAGCCACGTTCTGACTGATCTGAGCCGCGTGCTCGACTTCGCCGGGGACGCGCAGCTTCCTCGGATTCCCCGCCAACCCAATGGCCAAGACCACTCTTCGAGCTGCGTACTTGCCCTTATCGGTGGTGATCTCGAAACTGTCGGTGTCAGGCCGGCGACGAACATCGATGACTTGCTCGAACTCGTGAATCTTCAAGCCCAGCTCGGGAATCTGCTGCTCCCACTTAGCCAGCAGCTCTTCCTTGCTGCATTCTTCAAACCAAATGCGAGACTTGAGCTCCACACCCTCGGGCTCGGCAAAGAGCGGTTTCCCCTTGGTGAAGCTGCGGATCAGCTGAGCAGTCCTTTGTTGCTCGATGACCCTGTATTTGAATCCCAATTGGGCACAGCGATCCGCAGCGCCCAGGCCGCTGCTACCGGCCCCGACGATCAAAACGTCGAGCACTTCACCTGCAGCCGAATCGACCGATGGATCACCCTGGCCTGCCCTCAAGTCGTCCGCGAGCCGGTCGATCATTTCCACGCCGGCATTGAGGCCCAGCTTGATCAGCGGCGTACCCGCGATCTCGCCGACCATGTACAAGCCTCGCACGTTGCACTGCCCGCTCAAGTCCAATTCAGGCAATCGGCGGGCGGTTTCAGGATCGAACGACCGATCCGTCAATCCCTTAGCCCAGGTAATCAATCCCATCGCTGCTCGCTCCTGTTGCTGCGTTCGACCTCGGTCTCGTCCCACAGCCAGAATTCAAACCATCACCCTGCAAACATCCACCTGGCTAGAATTATTCCGGCTTAGAGCCAAACAATATTCTACATCTTCGGGCCAGCGTTGCATTCGACCCCATGTCAGCGTACAAAAAACGCTGACTTTCTTGAACCACAACATGGAGAAGCAGCCAATGAAGCGTTTGCTCGAAAGTTTTTGCCGCTACGTCAAGATTGAGACTACTTCCGACGAGGAGAGCACCACCTACCCCAGCACTTCCATTCAGCTCGAGCTGAGCAAGCTCTTGCGCGATGAGTTGAAAGCATTGGGTCTGGACGACGTCGAGATGAGCGAGTTCGGGATTGTGACCGCTACCATACCTGCCACCAATGGTCGCGAGGACGGGCCGGTCATCGCTTGGCTTGCCCACGTCGATACCTCGCCTGAATTCACCGCCCACAATGTTGTGCCGGTGATCCACAAAGGTTATGACGGCAAGGACATCATCCTGCCCAACGATACCTCCCGGATTATCAAGGTGGATGAATGCCCGGACCTAGCCGCTTGCAAGGGCAAGACCGTCATCACCACCGATGGGACCACGCTGTTAGGTGCTGACGACAAGTCCGGTTGTGCGGTGATCATGGAAACCGCCACCCGCCTGTTGGAAGACATCTCCATACCCCATGGCCGCATTCGCATCTGCTTTACTTGCGACGAGGAGATTGGCCACGGCGTTGACAAGGTGGACCTTGAACAACTCGGCGCAGACGTCGCCTACACCCTCGATGGCGAAGGCCAAGGCAGCATCGAGACTGAGACATTCTCCGCCGACGGGGCCGTCATCACCGTCACCGGAGTCAACACCCATCCTGGCTATGCCAAAGACAAAATGGTCAACGCCATCCGCATTCTGGCTGACTTCATCGCCCGCATGCCGGGTGAAGGCATGTCTCCCGAGACCACGAATGGCCGACAAGGTTTCATGCATCCCTATGTTATCGAAGGCGGGGTCCACGAAGCCAAGGTCCGCGTCCTGCTCCGCGATTTTGAAACCGCGAAGTTGAGCGACCAAGCCAAGACCCTAAACGACATCGCCTCGACTCTAGGTGCTGAACATCCAAGGGCTTCGATCAAGGTCAATATCCAAAAACAATACCGCAACATGGGCGAAGGGTTAGCCAAAGAGCCCCGCGCAGCCGCCATCGCCCAAGCAGCCATGAGAGCCATCGGCATAGAACCAAAGATGGAGATCATCCGAGGCGGCACTGACGGATCGCGTCTAACCGAACTAGGCCTACCAACCCCCAACCTAGCCACAGGAATGCACAACTTCCACAGCCCCCTAGAATGGGCCTGCCTCGAAGAGATGGAAACAGGCGTCAAACTGCTCATCGAGTTGGCCAAGGGGTGGGGGAAGGAGTAGACCGCCGGCCTTTTCTGACGGCCTGCCCTCTTGGAGTGTATTGCCGTGATGCGCAAGGCAATTATCTTCTTGCTCACAGCAGCCACAGTGACTACGGCTGTCCAATGGGCATGGTCCAGGACATGGCAAGGAGCAATTGGAGGGTGGAGCATACGGGCGGGCAGCATCGTCCTTGCTAACGAATGCGTTGGATACGATCTGGTTCTTCGAGTTGGCAAGTCGCCGAACACCAATTGGCGTCCTGCTCGATTTTGGCACGGCCGAGGATTTGGGTATTCGATTGGCGTCGGCTACGCACGTTATGTAGTTCCGTTCTGGTTTGCTTTCTCTGTATTTGCAACCTATCCCGCTATTGCCCTTACCACTTCAATCTGTGGCTTGCTTCGTCGCGAGCGCCGGCGCAAGCAATGTCTCTGCGAGCACTGCGGCTACAACCTGACAGGCAACGAGTCGGGTTTTTGTCCAGAATGCGGTAAGTCGCTGAGCGGGTAGGCTCCACTGATTCCAGCTTTGGGCGGGATAGTCTAACTATCATCTTCTTCCGGCGGCCCTAGCTGTTTGAGTTGCACTTCGAAGTCCATTGCCCCGGCTGAGACTAGGGCACATTGCTTTTGTAGCAGCATCCGGACGATCTTGCCGGTGGTCTCGAAGCTGCGGACGTAAACTTCATCCCCCGGCGATAGGCCGTTGACCCATTCGATCCATTGGCCATACTCGCGCTGCTCTTTTTCGAGCTTTACTCGCTGAACTTCCATCCGTTCCTGCGTTCGGCGTGCCTCGATCTGGGCTTCGTGGGCGTCCTTCCTGGCCTGCTCTGCATTTCGGCGGGCGCTCAACGTACCCTCGATAGCCTGTTGCAAATGTCTGTGCTGATCGTCCAGATGCGAGCGGGCGTGCTTCACTAGCCGGCCGGGCATACCCAGGCGCTCGGCAATGGTGATCGCATTGCTGTTTCCCGGCTCGCCCAAGCGCAGGCGGTACGTTGGCCTGAGCGTCTGCACGTCAAACTCAACCGAGGCGTTGTCCACCCGTTCGGTCGTATAAGCCAACCCCTTCAACACAGAGAGGTGCGTGGTCACTACGCCCGTGGCCTTCTTGGCCAACACCTCCTCGAGCACAGCCCGCCCAATCGCAGCTCCTTCATCCGGATCGGTGCCTGCGCCCAGTTCATCGATCAGCACCAACGAGCCGTTCCCCATGCGCTGGAGAATGTCGAGGATGTTGGCGATGTGCCCGCTGAAGGTACTCAACGACTGCTCCAACGATTGCTCGTCACCCACATCGATGAACACTTTTCGATAAGCCGGGACAACCGACCCCTCGCCAGCTGGGATGGGAATCCCCGACTGAGCCATCAAGATCAGCAAGCCGATGGTCTTCAGCGTAACTGTCTTGCCGCCGGTATTGGGGCCGGTGATGACCAACAAATCAAAATCATCACCCAGCCGAACATCAATGGGCACCACCTTCCGCTTACTGTCCCCGTCATCCGATGCAAACAGCTCCAGCAGCAGCGGGTGCCTCGCTTGGTGCAAGTGCAGGACCTCGTCTTCGCGAACTTCCGGGCAGATGCAGTCCCACTGCTTGGCAAAAGTTACCTTAGCGGCAATCAGGTCCAGCAAGGCCAGCGCTCCAAGCGTCTTGCCAATCTCCGGGGCGATTTCATGAATCAAACGCGACAATGCCTGCAGAATCCGGGTGATCTCCTTGTGCTCTTCTTGGCCCAGACGGACGATACTGTTGTTTAGCTGAACAACTTCATCCGGCTCTACATACAAGGTCGCCCCTGAGTCAGAGCTGCGATGGATGATGCCGCGAATGCGTCCGCGATGTTCTGCTTTGAGCGGCAGGACCACCCGTTCATTGTGGAAGGTTGCGTTGGGGTATTGCAGCATGCGCACGACGCGGGCTTGCTTGAGCAGACGATCAAAAACGCGCACCGCATCCTTTCGCGCTGAATCGATACTTCGCCGAATGTTGGTCAGCTTATGACTGGCTGAGTCGCGGACTCTGCCCCGTTCGTCGATGGCTTCCCCGATTTCCTCAGCCTGGCTGGTGAAGTCGCCCACCCGATCGATGAACCGGCGCAAAAGAGGGGCTGAGTCTGGCAGCGAATCGAGCCAGCGGCACACAGGCCCCGTGGCTGCCATTGTTTGGGCAACCTCAGCCAGGTCGTCCGCTTCCAGCCCAGCCGGTGTAGCTGCGGCGCTCAAATGGCCGCTGATGCCCTTAACTCCTCCCAGAGGAGGTAAGCCGTAGTCATCAGTGACGGCGATGGCTTGGCGGACCTCGTCCAGCCACTGAACTACCAGGCGGCGGTTCGTAGACGGTGTGATCCTGCTAGCCAACGCCTTACCCAAGCCACATCGACAGCACTTGGCCAGCAAGGTGCGAATCCGGTCAAACTCCAGTTTTTGAAGCGTATGCTCGTCCATCTCAACCGCGGCGACTCACCTAGAACTCCTCGGGGCCTATTCGTCCCCGGGAAAATGTTCCACACCGAGGGCACAAATCCATACAATTGGACGTTGGCTACCCATGGGCGACAAAGCGTATAATATAGCAACGAATCCCGACTTAGGGTGAGCCGGAAATCCAGGCGGAATGAACAGGATGATTGATCAAGCCAATCGACGCCTATGCGTGGGGGCAGCACTTGCTATCTGCTGCCTGCTTGGCCCCCCGGCCTACGCCCAGCGCGACAAGAGCGTCATCAGCATCAAGGATCTTCACGACCTTCAAGACGCGTTCGTCCGCGTAGCCTACACAGTCAGACCCAGCACGGTGGCCATCAAATCATTCGACATCGCCCGTGCCACCAGCCGAAGTGGCCAAGCCGTTCGCTTCCCGCGGAGTCATGGTAGCGGGGCCATCATTCGCCACGACGGCTACATTCTAACCAACACGCACGTCATTGAAGACGGCCAGGAATTCGTCGTCATCCTTCACGACGGCCGCGAATTTGAGGCTGAGCTGGTGCAAGCGGACCAACGCAGCGACCTAGCCGTGCTAAAAATAAACGCCGTGGGACTCAAGGCAGCCAAGTACGGCATCGTCGATGACCTCAAACCAGGGCATTGGTGTTTTGTGGCTGGCAACCCATTTGGCCTAGCCAACAGTGACGGCAACACAGCCTTTACCTACGGCATCATCAGCGCCGTGCATAAAGATCTCTCCGGTGAATTGAACGCGGGCATCGAAGATGAGGCCAATCGGCGGTACTACGGCAACTTGCTTCAAACTTCGGCGACCATCAACCCCGGCAACAGTGGAGGCCCTCTCTTCAATTTAGATGGCCGCATGGTCGGCGTGGTAACCGCTATAGCGACGCGCTCCGGTGTCAGCGAGGGCCTGGGCTATGCTATTCCCCTCACCAAGATGAACCAGAGCATCATTGACCGACTGCGTCAAAACAAGGTTGTCGAGTACGGCTACATGGGCATCCAAATCGGTCAGCCTGAAGACCGTGGGGGTCCTGCCGGTCGGCGCGCCCGAGGGGCAGAGATCAACGGCTTTCCAGAACGAAACAGTCCAGCCGCTCAAGCCCTCCTCCGCAAGGGTGACGTGATCGTCGAGTTCAATGGTCAGCCAGTCGGCAGTCCTGATGAACTGATCAGGCTGGTCGGATCCACGCCGGCCGGGCAAGCTACCACAGTCGTTTATCTGCGCAACGGCGATCGCAATTCAGCTGAGATCACGCTAATGGCTCGGCCGGTGAATCCGGTTGGGCCAGGGCAAGCCCTCGCATCGAATGAGCCGAAGACTGCCATGTGGCGTGGGGCATGGCTCCAGGAACCAACCGTAAGCCAGCTCGAAGAATTCAACCTGACTCGCCGCGATGCGGGCATTGCTGTGGTGCGCGTCGATTCGGGTAGCGAAGCCGACAAGGCCGGCCTGAATATAGCTGAGATGATCCTCGAACTGGACGGCATCCCGATCCACTCCCTCTCAGACTTTGAGGTAGCTGAAGCCAAAGCGGGTGATCGCATCAAGCTCAAGGTCCATGGCCAAAGCGGAAGAAGGACCGTCCGCATGCCGTTCAACCCCAATAATGCATCGTAGCGCCGTTCAGTCTCTTTCCGCATGAAGCGTACAAGTTAGTCGGGCGACGCGGTCGATATGGCCGTCGTATACCTTCGCCCTCGTGGTACATTCAGATAGGGTTTGTCTTGACCTTCGCCAATCGTGGCGCATAATGAGCATTGATTGAACCTGTTGTTTCTCGCAGAGAGGAGGTGCCGTGTGTCTGCCATTACGAATATTCAAATCACGGAGCCTCGCTGCGACGACCATCGCTGATATCACATCATCGCTGGCCCTGAGCGGCTAGGCTCCTTGTTGATCACCTTCATGTAGAGGTTTAGATCCTGGCGAGGCAACGCTGTGTGCGTTGTTCGCCACAAAAGGAGCGTTTATGCCATTGAGCAAACGTGAATCAGATGTTGTGCGCGCACTATGTGCGCAGATTTATCCAGATGACGGAATCGACCCGCGCAACGACAATTGGTGCGAGGTTGATGGCACAAACAAGCGTGATCGGAAGCTGCAGCAGTTATGCAAGCAAGTAGCCACCGCCCTACAGTTTGTCCTACCAAGCGTTCAGGGTCTGGCAGATGTCAGGGTCATGCAGGTGATGCCTGCGCCGAATGCCGGCAGGATGTGCGTGGCCGTTTCAGTCCCCGGCTCAGGGGGCGCCGAGCAAATAGCCGCACAGTTTGAACGTTGCAGTCCTTACTTGCGCAGAGAAGTGGCTCAATTTGTGTCGAGGCGCCGTGTCCCAGAGCTAGTGTTCATGCTCGTCGCCGAAGGGGCCAAAGATGACTGACATGAAAAACATGCGATCATGGTTGGTAGAACCTCTCAGCCCTGCGGTTCGCCAGACGATCGAGCGTCTATGCCGTGCGCCTGATGTTGTCCGTGTGGCTGTCATGCCCGATGTACATCTCGCAGCCGGCGTGAGTAATGGCGTCGCCGTGGCCACCAAACAGCTGATCTACCCAGCCGCGGTTGGCGGAGATATTGGATGCGGGTTTGCGGCCGTCGCATTTAGGGGATCCGCCAAAACCTTGAACCGACGAGCGGCAGCTGAGGATGTTCTTGCAGCATTGCCGCATTGCGTGCCCGTGATTCGCCATCGTAGACGCGGTGGCTTGCCCGGGTACAGCGACTCGCTGGATCCTAATTCGCTCACTCAGCCCACCTTGGTGGCCAGAGCGCTAGGTGTTGGCAGAGAAGAGTTGGGCACACTTGGCCGAGGCAATCATTTCTTGGAGTTTCAGGAGGACGACGAGGCTCGACTATGGGTTATGGTGCATAGTGGCTCAAGGGCCATGGGTCAGCACATCACCGCCGCTCATCTCCGGCAGGCACAGGCTGTCGGAGGTGGATTGGCTTGGCTGGACGCCGAAACAAGCGAGGGCCAAGCCTACTTGCAAGACGCTGCTTGGGCGAGGCGGTACGCTGCAGCGAGTCGCGAACAGATGCTCCGAGCCGCCATAGACCTCATCCAGGACACGCTTGGGCTAGAGGCTGACCAACACACATGGCTCAACTCGGATCACAACCATGTGCGGCGCGAAGAGCATTTTGGCCGTAACTTGTGGGTACACCGCAAAGGGGCAAATGCAGCCAGTGCGGGAGTGCCCAACATCGTTCCTGGTTCGATGGCGACACATACCTACCATGTGGCCGGTCGCGGTGAATCAGAATCGCTGAAGTCCAGCTCTCACGGCGCTGGTCGGAGGTTAAGCCGATCTGCGGCGCGTGCCAAGGTGCGCCGCAAAGACTTGGCTCGGCAACTTGCTGACGTCTGGATTGACCCCAAAGTCGCCAGCAAGCTCGCGGATGAATCGCCAGCCGCGTACAAGGATCTGGAGGCGGTGATGCGCGCTCAGCGGCCGCTCGTGCGCATCATTCGTCGTGTTAGGCCAATCTTGTGCTACAGGGGCACCTAGTAGTTGATACGAGCCCAACAGAAATGCGAAGTGCAGGCATGGATGGCTGGCCTGAAATGTCACCAGGGGCGGGAGCTTCACGCTCTCGCCCCTGGGCATATCGGTCGTCATTTTGCGGCTAACCTCAGTCTCCGATTAGCCTTCGCCATCGCTCCCGGCGTCACCTTCACTCCCATCGGTTTGGCCGCCCATATCCTCACTGATCGCCCCTTCGGGAATCCCTGGCTCAGTGAAGTCATATCTTGATGGAAACTCGACGCGGGCGCTCACCTCTTGAAGGTTCGCTACCGGTGATGCGGTAATTACGCGATCAGTCACTCCGAAAACACGCTCAGCGATGAACACACCGCGGGTGAAGAACGAGCCGCCGAAGTCATCTTCTTCGGGCTTGGTATCGACTTTGCCGAGGAGGGTGAAGCCGTTCTCAGCCGAGACGCTGTAGATGAACAGTCCTTGGAAGATTTCGCCCTCGGCGAAGGTGGCTACCTCTGGCTGGCGCGTCTCTGTTGATGGCTCGCTATCCGGTCTTGGATCGACTTCCACAGCGCCGGCGAAGTCAACGTCGCCAATCTCCTCGAAGAAGCCATAGTCCTGGTGCTGAATGGGCAATGCCACCAACCCCTCTTGGGCAAAGTAATTGAACGCCTTGGGATTTCCATTGGCTTCGGACCAGGTAGCCTGGTTTCCGATGACAACATTGTGCGCCTGAATGGGGTTATCGAATTCGGTCACATCGAAAATCGAAAGCTGCACGCCCTCGGGTCGGCCGATTCCATCTGGATCAACATAAACACCCACGCTGAGCAGATGATTCTCGCCCATCGGCGTGATGAAGCTACTAAAGCCAGGAATCTTCAACTCACCGACGATCTTGGGATCGGTTGGGTCAGCCAAATCTAGAGTGAAGAATGGATCGATCTGCTTGAAGGTGACTACATAGCCTCGGTCACCCAGGAACCTGGCGGACTGAATCAACTCGCCCGGTGCAATGCCTGACACTTGGCCTACAATATCCAATTTGTCATCATCTTGGCCCATCACATAAACGGCGTTGAAGCTGGGGATCGAATCACCGGTGTCGAAATTGAACAGTTGATCGGTCGAGGCAGCGATGCGCAAGAACCCATCGTGCTCGCCCATCGAATACTGATTTAAGATTCGCCCGGGCACAGCGCCCGCAGCCACCAGCTCCACGCTGTTCTCGGTATAGGCAAACTTGTAGATGTCCGTGGTGACCCGCCGGAAATCGAAGAAATAGGCGGTATCGGTCATGTACATCGCTTCCGTCGAGGCATAAATCAGACCGGGTTGGGCCATGATCGCCACGGCCTCGAACGAATCTGGTGTGGCGCTATCCAGGGTGACAATCGTAGTCACCCCAAACCCGTCGGCGTCCACGGGCCGGAAGTAGTCATCCCATTCGACGACATTGCCGCGCGTCTGCATGCCATCCGCATCGATCCTCACAAAATCCGGCAGGAAGGCATCCAGCTCGATTTCGGGCAATCGCAATTCGTCGATCGGTGCCCCCAAGGGAAGGATGTCATAATAGTCGCGTGATTGATTGGCGAGAACCAATCGTAACACGCCGTCAATCATGCGGCTAGAGGCAGCTGAGCCGTCAAAAATCGTCTCGGTTACCCGCGTCGGGTTGCCGCGATCAGCCACATCAATCACCGTAACGATGGTCTGAGGTCTTGGGATGAACCATGGAGAGAAGGAGCTGATGCCGTCGGAACTAAAACCGTCGGTACCAAAGCTATTAGTATTGAAGTCAACGCCGTCGGTACTGATGCCGTCCGACGTGGGCGGATCGTCGCCGGGATCGTCCTGTCGAACATCTACGCCGCCGTTGTCGATGGATACGCTGTCGTCGGGTCGAACAACCTCCTCGTCGGAGTTCGAGATGCTATCCTCAAAGTCGATCAATCCACCTTCGGGTAAGAATGCACCGTAGGTGTGCGTCAAGGCGACAACGCGATCCCCAAGCAGATAGAGATCCTGTCCATAACCAGACACGGAATAGGTGGAAACCAAGCCCAATTCCTCTACCGGGCTGACCCGAATGATGCGCAGTTCGCTTTCGTTGAGAACGTAGATAAATTCGCCGTCCGTCTTGACCACATCGGACTCATCGACGCCCAACTCCTGCAGCGTGGTTCCCGAGAAGTCGTCCTGGTCCGCTGACGCCTGCTCATCCCCACCAGTGCTGCCGCCCGCATCGCCACCTGGGGTGGGGGGTGCCTCGGGTGAATTGATCGCGTCGGCCTCAACGTCAAGTGCGCCGTCTTCAAATCCATCTCCCTCACCGCCACCTGAGACCGCCTGGTCGCCGTCAAAGCGGAAGCTCCCGAATCGGTCGTTTTGGAGCTGGATTTGCTCTTTGAAGAACGTCTCCAATTCCTCGGCGGACTCGAATCGCTTCAATTCTGCGACGCCTTGCTCCGCGACAGTGCCGCCAGAATTGTCGTTTTCGTTGCTATTGCCATTCGTGTTACCCGTGCCGTCGCCGGAATCGTTGGCATTGGTATTGTCCGGCTCATCACGTTCATTGTTCTGGCAACCAACGCCAGCCGCCATGATCAGGATACCGCCAATAATCAGAAGCTTTCTCATGATGAATCTCCGTTAGCAAGCCCACCTGCAGCGGCGCCAAACAGCCACAGGGGCTCTATGAAGCTAGTATGCGAGAGGCTGGTGTCCAGTCAACCGTGATCGACGTTTTTCGACACGCCTGGACGAAGGGATTGGAAGTCGTAGGGGGGCAAGCAAGTGCAGTGTGGTTGCCGGAGAAAGTCGATCCTACGGGCGGGGAGCAGGCGTAGCCGTACGGTCTAAGCGGGCAACGCGGTTGGCGGTAGCTGAACGGTTGGTTCCGCTCGATGGACTTGTCGCCCTCGTAACGCGGATCTTCTTCTTGCCTTGGCAAGTCTCGAAGTAACTGCCTGCGTTTCGAAGTCGCTCGTAGCGTCGCTTCACCAGCGTCGGCACCTTTCGGCGCTTCAAGTCGCGCAACGACTCAGCCAGGAATTGTTCCAAATTGGCGGATGCCTCGGCCGGGTTGCGATGGGCGCCGCCGAGAGGTTCTGGAATGACGGTGTCGATGATGCCCAGCTTCTTGAGCTCCTTGGACGTCAGCTTCAACGACTCAGCCGCACGCTTTCGCTGCTCGCCGGTCTTGAACAGGATCGCAGCACAACCCTCGGGGGAAATCACCGAGTAGAATGAGTGCTCGAACATGGCTACCCGATCCGCTACGCCGATGCCCAGTGCTCCACCTGATCCGCCCTCGCCGATCACGGCACAGACAATGGGGGTTTGCAGGCGGGACATCTCCATCAGGTTGACAGCGATAGCTTGGGAAATACCGCGTTCCTCAGAACCGATGCCTGGATAGGCTCCTTGCGTATCCACCAAGCACACTACCGGCAGATTGTATTTGGCGGCCAATTTCATGCGCATCATGGCTTTGCGGTAGCCTTCAGGATGGGCGCAGCCAAAATTGCAGGCGATTCGTTCTTTCGTATCTTTGCCCTTGTTATGGCCCACGAGCATGACCCGATGCCCTGCGATTCGGCCAAAGCCAGTCATAATAGCCGGGTCGTCGCCGAAGGTACGGTCGCCATGCAATTCGCAGAAATCCTGCACGACCGTCTGGATGTAATCGGTGATCAGCGGGCGCTTGGGATGCCGGGCTACGAGAACCGTCTCCCAAGGAGTCAAGTTAGAGTAGAGCCGCTTGGTTCGTGTCCTCAAGCGGGTTCTCTGGCTACGGATTTCGGCTGAGAGATCACCCCGTGATTCGCCTTGCTCGCGCTCCAGCTGTTGTATGTCCTGGTGGATTCGCTGCAATGGTTTTTCAAACTCCAAGTAGGCGCCGGTGAATCCGACCAGTGCATCTACCGGGTTTGTGGCTGCTGCTCGCGTCATGATGATACCTTCGTTGCTCTGTTCACTGGGGAGGAACCTAAGACTAATGGCAGCCGCGCCGCTGCCCACCTTCGGCAAGGGCTAAAGGATAACCGCATTCTTGGCGTCGGCAATTGAAAAATTGGTGCTCTTCGACTAGGCCCACCTCAATATGTCAGTGTACCACGGCACCCCGAGCCGGTGATACAGTATTTCTGCGGTAAGAACTCCCTCACCGCGTTCAAGAAAGCAGAGGATTGGCCAGGAATCCGGTAATACGCCCAATTCAGGCCAACGGCTGGCAGCCCCCATCAATCAAACGTATACTGAGCGCCCACCTAACGGTTGCAGTCACGGGCCAACAGAATTGGGCGGCTTCTCGACGTCCGTATAGGCCAATAGCGCAGATTCAGATCACTGAGGACCGATTCCATGACCAGCCGCTCCATATTTCTGGCCTCAATTGTTGCCTGCTCGATCAATTCAGCAGCCCGTTTCGCACAGGCTGGGAAGCTTGATGACGAATATCGGACGACGACAGACCAGATCATAGATGCCGCCCTGCAGAGCAACACTGGCTTCGAGAAGCTGGAAGAACTGTGCTACCAAGTGGGCCATCGATTGAGTGGCTCGGAGGGTTTGGAAAGAGCCATCGTCTGGGCCATTCGAACCATGGAGGCTGATGGCCAAGAAAACGCCCATGCCGAAAAGGTCATGGTTCCCAAATGGGTTCGCGGGGCTGAATCGTTGACCATGGTTTCTCCGCTGAAGCAATCGCTGGCTATGCTGGGGTTGGGCGGCTCAGTGAGCACTCCTCCCGGAGGGATCACCGCAACCGTCGTAGCCGTGGCGGACGAGCAGGAGCTAGAGTCTCTGGGTAGCGGGGCTGCCGGCAAGATCGTGCTCTTCAAGAACGCCATGCCGCCGTACGATCCCAACAAAGGCTCGGGCTATGGCACGACGGTTCGATTCCGA
>JAJDDP010000087.1 GCA_029260235.1 Phycisphaerae bacterium
GCTGGATAAGAGCATCAACTTCACGCGCTGGCACCGTGCCCTGCTGCATACGGCATGGTATACCAGAGCATAATCCAGGGCGCAAATCTACCTATCTTAACATGCTGCGGGAGAGACGCTGCACATGGCTGAAGAGTTACGTTTGGCCTAACTCGATGGCAAGGACCGCGGATGACCACACGGGCGGTGTTCTTGTCGAGTACGAGGCCCCACCAGACCCCGAGCGACATAGAATGAGATCCCCGTATTGGTCTGGGGGAGTTGCTGGCCGCCTGTAGGACAAGCGGATGATGATCGACCGAACGAACAGCATGATTGGCCAGAAGTGGCCTGGCCGAGAATCGGCTGCGGGCGCTGCGCGTAGCCGCACCTCGGTTAGAAATACCGACAGTGAAGACGGGGACGCCCCCCTTTCATTGAACACTCAAACCGAAGATGGAGATAAACGATGTATCTGAACACCCGAATCAGCTTGGTCATTGCGGCGCTTCTTACAACAATCGCGACTCCGGCTTGGGGGCAAGCAATCAACGAAGATGTCAAGATTATGGCAAGCGACGGAGCGGCGGACGACGAGTTCGGCCGCTCCGTTGCCATCGACCAGGACGTCATCGCCGTAGGGGCTCGCAACGATGACGATAACGGTACCAACTCCGGGTCGGCGTATCTTCTCAATGCATCAACCGGTGTTCAAACCGCCAAACTTCTCCCCAGCGACGGAGCTGCGGGTGACGAGTTCGGATTCTCGATCGCCATCAGCGGCGGCATCGTCGCGGTAGGCGCACCGCGGGACGAACACAACGGCGTCACCTCCGGTTCGGCCTATCTCTTCGATGCGTCTACCGGTGCTCAACTCGCCAAACTCACCCCCAACGACGCAGAGGCGGGCGACGAGTTCGGCTATTCCATCGCCATCGACAATGGCATCGTTGCCGTTGGAGCCGTGCGAGATGACGAATATGGCGACGACTCCGGCGCGGCCTATCTGTTCGATGCGTCAACGGGGGATCAGCTAGACAAGCTCTTGCCGGACACGGGCAACAACTACCAGACCTTCGGCGTTTCGATCGCCATGGACGATGGCATCGTCGTCATCGGAGCGCGCACGTTCTTTGTCCTTGGTGAAGGCTTTACCTTCGCTAAGGCGTATCTGTTCGATGTGTCTACGGGGAATCAGATCAACATGCTCCAGGCGGACATCGAAAATTACAACGGAGATCAGGGTGGCCATTTCGGCGATGCCGTCGATATCGACAACGGCATAGTCGCCGTAGGTGCATGGGGCAGGAGTATCTTCTTCGACCATTCGGGCGCCGCCTATCTATTCGACGCCGCCACCGGATCGCAACTTGCCTTCATCTTCCCGAGCGACGGCCACGACCGAGACCACTTCGGCATGTCGATTGCCATCGAAAACGGGATCCTCGCGATCGGAGCCCACCAGGACGGCGATAACGGTTGGGTTGCTGGTTCCGCGTATCTCTACGGCGCATTCACCGGTACTCAGATCGACAAACTCCTCGCGAGCGACGGAGCGGAGTTTGACCTGTTCGGTTCTTCCATTGCCATCGACAACGGCGTGGTCGCTGTTGGGGCAACTGGGTTTAGTACTAGCAGCTACGCCGGTGCCGTGTATGTATTTGGCGCCGGTGCACCTGTCCCCGGTGACATCAACGGTGATGGCGGCGTTGACTTTGACGACTACGCGATCTTTAGGGGTTGTCTGGCGGGGCCGGGCAGCAGCATGCCGGGCGGTTGCGAAGCAACCAATCTGGATGGGGATGGCGACACGGACCTGGCCGACTTCGCAGTCTTGCAGGAAGCCTTTGGAGGATAAGGCAGCTGCGCATGGGAGGCTTGTACTGGCCAGCGCGGTGGCATCGAGGCGTGTATTGGCGAACGGCATGGGTTATGCTACGCACGCATGAGTCGATCGCGCCACTCAGCCATCAAAGTCACCGTGCTGGGCATGGCCGTCAACGCCGTTCTGGCCACCATCAAGCTGGTTACCGGTATTGTTGGACATTCCTATGCACTGGTGGCTGACGCCGTAGAATCCTTCGCCGACATCGCCAGTTCCACGATCGTCTGGGGTAGTTTGATCGTCTCAGCCAAACCGCCCGATGCGAAGCACCCCTACGGCCATGGCAAGGCTGAATCGCTGGCGGCACTTGCGGTTGGGTTCATGCTCAGCGGTGCCGCATTCGGGATTGCCGTACAGGCGATCGACGGAATCCGGAATCCGCATGAAGCACCCGCAGGCTTTACGCTTATCGTCTTGATTGCCGTAGTGATCGCCAAGGAGACCATGTGTCGAGTCTCTGCCCGTGTGGCCAAACAAAGCGGTAGTTTGGTCGTAGCCGCCGATGCATGGCACCACAGGGCTGACGCAATCACATCAATGGTGGCTACGGTCGGTATCTCCATCAGTCTGTTTGCAGGGCGGGGATATGAATCAGCCGATGACTGGGCGGCGTTGGTTGCGTCGGTCATCATCATGGTCAACGGAATCCACTTCGTCCGCCGGGCGATGGGCGAATTGATGGACGAACAGCCCGCCGCAGACCTTCTTGCCCATATAGAATCCGTTGCATCAAGTGTGGAAGGGGTGCGCCGCATCGAAAAGATCATGGCCCGCAAGACGGGAACCAAGTATCTGGTCGATGCCCACGTCGAAGTAGATGGCGATCTGCCGGTCAGGCAGGCACACAGCATTGCTCACCGGGTCAAGGATCGCCTCAGAGAGCAGATTCCGTCCATTGTGGACGTTCTCGTGCATATTGAGCCTGTCCGGGCTTCTGCATATGACGATCTATAAATAGTCTTATCCAAATGAACTTCCCAAAATTGGACCAAATCTCCAATTGTCTGGAATAGCGGCAGGGTTCACAGGGTTAGCTAGACACAGGGGATCTGGCCAGAGAAGAGGCTGAATTGGTCTGCCAATCACTGGGCATGCGCATCCTGCAATCGCAATCACTCGTTACTGACAAGGTGCAACAAGGATGAGGTTCATATGAAGCGTAATCGCAAACAAATGACAGAAACTCCGTTAGCGGGCGCGGTAGTCGGGGCGTTGCTGGCAGCCTTGGGGGGGTGCACGCAGCCTCCGATCCCAGATTCTGAGGCCGGCGAAGACGATAGGACAACGCCAACCGCCGCAAAGCTCTTTGCTCTGGTGAACGAGGCCGATCCGTACCTGGATTGGGCCCAGTTCCCCGATGTGCAGGGTACGGTGCCAAGCACAGCCCCGCACGGCCCGATGGCCCGCATATTCATCAATGCACTGGTCGAAGAGTCGCTCGACGATTTCGACGGAGCACTTTTGGATGGTGCGATCATCGTGAAGGAGAACCTGGGAGAAAGCACGTCGGAGAAAGCCGACGCGCTGACCATCATGTGGAAGGTCAGCGGCTTCGATCCAGAAAACAACGACTGGTTTTGGGCCAATATCACGCCCGACGGCGAGGTCAACGCTGAGGGCAAGATCGAGGGCTGCATCAACTGCCACACGGCCGCGCGGGCGAACGATTTCATCTTCCTGCATGAATTCTAGCCCGGGCAAATAGTCCGCGTAGGATCACGGAGTTGTGCGTTGCCTTGGTAGATGTAGACCGTCACCGCAGAGTGCGACCTTCTGGTGGATCAATCGAGGTAGCCCAAGGCCCGCAGGCGCTCCACGACGGCTAGCTCCAACTCGGGTTGCTCGCTTTGTGCCGCTGCTGCGGCGGCTGTGGCACGGTGCTGCCACTCGGCAAGTTCGCTGCGCAGGTTACCAGCAACCGTACCGCCGACTGGAGTCTGAACTAGATCTGATCTTTCCTGATGATCGCGCCGCAGGTCATAGAGTTCATACAGGTTGTCCGAGGCAGAACCAATAGGCCGGCATTCTTGGCGGGCTTGCTTTTTCGCGGCGTACTCGGCGGCTGCCCTGTTGCGGAGGTGCAGCTTCCATTTCCCTGACACGAGGGTCTGCACGAACCGTTGATGGATTCTCAACTCGCTGACCACGGGTCGAGGCTTCGCATCTGGATCGAGCAGGTTGACGCCCGTTCCGTGGTGCTCGATTCTGGCCGCGGCCAACAGCGTCGCAGCCAAGTCTACATGGCTAACGGGTTGATCGATGCGCAGACCGCAAGGCCCGCCCGGCACCGTTGCTACCAAAGGGACGTTGATCAGTTCGTCGTAGAGCGATTGTCCATGCCCGATTCCGCCGTGCTC
>JAJDDP010000088.1 GCA_029260235.1 Phycisphaerae bacterium
CAGTGGTGGCCGAAAGCACGCCGATGATCTCCCCGAACTGCTGCTTCCACGGGGTGGCTTTGACCAAGAAACCAGTTTTTAGGTCTTGCGAGCAATCCCCGGCAACGCTGATGGCCACGCAGACCAGTGCTCCGACCGAAATAGCCGCGAACTTGGCGTCTGCGTCTGTCCAATCGAGCACATAGGTGAAAATGACCGTCGTTCCCAAGAGCGTTGCGATGGTCATCCCTGAGACCGGGTTCGAGGAACAGCCAACCAATCCGACGAGGCGGGACGAAACGGTGACGAAAAAGAAAGCAAAGATGAGGACAGCCACTGCTCCGTAGCGCCCCACTCTGACTTGCGGGAAGCGGTACATGGCATAGCCTAGACCTACCAACATCAGCAGCAGAATGGGTAAGGGCAGATCGCGATCAGTCCGCGGCTGGGCGTCTCTCCCTGATGAGAATACCCCTGCGGCGATGTGCCACAAAGACGAGATAATCGTCGGAGCGCTCTTGAAGAGGGAGAGCAAACCGCCGAGCACGACCGCCCCGGCGCCGATGTAGCGGAGGTAGCCCTCCCACATATCCTCAGGGCTCATGTCGGCGATGAGCTTGCTTGGTTCAGGCGATATGGGCGAGGTTGTACCTACTCCAAAATAGGCAATGGAGGGGATGATTACGAACCAGCCCAAGACGGCTCCGCCGAGCATGTACCCCGCGATTCGAGGCCCGAGGATGTAACCGACGCCCAGAAGTGCCGGCGATGCATCAAGGTTCACCTCGGTCTTGAGTTGGCTGATGGCGATTCTTGCCTTCCCCGGCCAAAACCCCAGCCCGCGGCACAACTCATACAAGGCGCTGATCCCCAGCCCCCAGAAAACGGTCTTGGCCGCTGCACCGCCTTTTTGTCCTGATTCTAGAACCTCTGCACAGGCGATGCCTTCTGGATAGGGCAGGACATCCTTTTCTTTGACAATTAGAATTCGCCGCAATGGAACCATGAACAACACGCCGAGCAAGCCGCCGATTCCCCCCCACATCATCATCTCGACGAATTCGACTTTGAAGCCAAAGATGAAGAGGGCTGGGATGGTGAACACCATGCCGGCCGCCAAAGATTCTCCGGCCGAGCCGATGGTCTGCACCATATTGTTTTCGAGGAGGGTGCCGCGTTTGAGAATGCCGCGGAGGATTCCCATCGAAATCACGGCAGCGGGTATCGAGGCGCTCACGGTCATACCTACCTTTAGGCCTAGGTAGGCATTGGCGGCGCCGAAGAGAGCGCCGATGATAATTCCAAGGACGATGGCCAGCGGCGTGAATTCACGCATGAAGGATCTCCGTGCCGGGAGGGCATTTTCATTCTTGACAACAGTAGGCAGGCTCGCCCCGGTGGCTCACTATATGCGACGGGCCACGGCTTGTGAACCCGCTCAACGGTTCATGTGCGGCAGTGAAAGGGCGTCGTGATGCCTACCGAGGCCGATGCACGTTTGCTTGTGGGCAATCTATGCAGTATCAGTATTTTGAATGCGTAGGTTTGCTCACTGCTAGCGTTGTCAAAAACTGTACGTCTTGGGAGGTCGTTAGTGGTCCTCGGCTACAACACCAACGGTTTCGCCTTTCATGCGCTTGAAGACGCGATGGTCGTCATGGCTGAACTGGGCTACCGAAGTGTTGCCCTCACTTTAGACCACCACCACCTGAATCCGTTTGGCAAAAATCTGGAGCAGGAGCTTTACGGCATTGCCGGCGTTCTCGCTGGGAATGGGTTGGCTTGCACCATCGAAACCGGCGCCCGATTCCTGCTGGACCCTCGTCAGAAGCACCAACCCACCTTGGTCAGCCGCTTGGAAGAGGCGCGACAACGCCGCATCGGGTTTCTTTGTCGCGCTATCGAGATTGCGGATAAGTTGGAGGCTGATTCAGTCTCGGTGTGGTCCGGTGCTGCCGATGACCAAGCGGATGACGATCAGTGTCTTGAGCGACTGGCTGAGGGTCTGTCAACCGTGATGGAGTTCGCCGAAGGTCATGGTGTGCGGATTGGGTTTGAGCCGGAGCCGGGCATGTTGATCGAAACCATGGCCCAGTTCGAGAAGGTCTATGATCGGGTGGACCACCCCTTGTTCGGGTTGACCTTGGATGTGGGGCATCTTGTTTGTATGAAGGATGGCCAATTGTTGGATCGCCTCCGTCAATGGTCGCACGTCATGTGGAACGTGCATTTGGAGGACATGAAGCCTGGTCGACACGAACATCTGTTTTTTGGCGAAGGACAGATCAACTTCTGCGAGGTGATCGACTTCCTCACTGCGGTTGAGTATTCAGGCCCAGTTCATGTCGAGTTGTCGGGCCATAGTTCGACGGCCGTGGAGACTGCCCGTAGTGCCAGGGAGTTTCTCAAGGCGTTAGGGCTTTGACTATTGAACGCATCAGCATAACAAGGTGGCAGCCAGCGGTTGGCCCTGAATAGAGTGGAACCAGAATCATGAGCAAAAACGTCATCCTCCTGCAGATGCCGGGGCTTAGGCCTCAAGACATAGGCACTGATACCCCGACTCTGTCTGCATGGGCCAACACCGGCGCGATGGCTTCCTTAACACCGACGTTCCCCTGCGTTACCTCCTGCGTGCAGGCATCGATGTGGACCGGATTGAAGCCGGGCGATCACGGTGTGATCGCCAATGGTTTCTTTGATCGGGACAAGCGCGAGGTCGCCTTTTGGGTTGCCCGCAACAACGTGGTCCAGGGCGAACAGATCTGGGACATCCTAGCCGGGCAGGATCCGCAGGTATCGGCAGCTGTTTGGCATGCTCAGAATATCAAGGATGCAGCTGCTGACATCATTGTTACGCCAGCACCTATCCACGAACCGGATGGATCGACCAAACTGTGGTGCTATTCAAAACCCGAGGGGTTGTACCAAGAGTTGATCAACGAGCTAGGCCACTTTCCCCTGCAGCACTACTGGGGACCGATGGCTGGGATTCAATCCTCGCAGTGGATCTTGAGCGCCGCTAGGTGGTTGATCCAGAAGCAGCAACCGAACTTTCATTGTATCTACATCCCGCACCTCGACTATGCGGCACAGAAATTTGGCCCCAACTCCACTCAAGCGACCGAAGCGCTCCAAGCCATCGATCACGAATTGGCCTTGTTCGGTGAGTTCATCAAATCGGAGTGCAATGAAGCCATCGTGGTTGTTGCGTCCGAATACGCGCTGACCGAGGTGACCGGTGCGGTCTTCCCAAACCGTTTGCTCCGCGAAGCTGGATTATTGGCGGTCAAAGATGTCGAAGGCGCTGAATTGATAGACATGGAGGATTCAGACGCCTTCGCCATGGTGGATCATCAGTTTGCCCAGGTCTACTGCGAGAACGATGGGGCGACAAAACGGGCTGTAGACGCACTGTCAGGGATTGGTGGACTCGATGGCGTGTACGCCGGGGATGATCGGAAAGCCCTAGGCATGGAGCATGATCGCTGTGGTGAGATCGTATTGGTGGCACAACCGGATCACTGGTTTGCCTACTACTGGTGGTTGGATGATGCCAAGGCGCCGCCGTTTGCAAGGACGGTGGATATCCACCAGAAGCCCGGTTACGACCCTTGCGAGCTGTTCTTTGATCCTGCGACCAAGAGCATCCCGTTGGACGCGTCCTTGGTGAAAGGCTCGCACGGCGCCCCTGCAGTGAACACGGACCAGCAGGCGGTGCTCATTTGTTCCCAGCCCAACGCTGGCGTGGAGTCAATGGTCCGCTACCTGGACACGGATATCAAACGGATTGTTCTTGGCCTACTCGGCGTTCATTGAGCCGGAAGCTATACGATGCCTAGGTCGAGACGGCGTTGAAGGTCTCTTCCAAAACCTCGGCGATGAAATCGCAGTCGTCCTTGGTGATGCACATCGGCGGCTTGATGCGGAGCACGTTTCCGTAGAGGCCGCCCTTGCCGAGAAGCAATCCCAAATCCTTGGACTGCTCCCAAATGGCGGACGTCTCTGCGGCGGCTGGTTCTTTGGTCTTGCGGTCTTTGACCAGCTCCACGCCCAGCATGAGGCCTAGGCCTCGGACGTCGCCGATGAGGTCGTACTTATCCTGCAGAGCGCACAGCTTATCCTTCAAGTAGCCGCCGACCTCTTTGGCCTTTTGTTGGATGTTCTCCTCGTCGATGATTTCCAAAGTGGCTAAGCCTTGAAGGACTGAGACCGGATTTCCCCCGAACGTGTTGAAATGCAACCGCTTCTTCATGTGCTCGGCGATTTCGGGGCGCGTGGTGACTCCTCCGAGCGGCGCACCGTTGCCGATGCCCTTAGCCATGGTGACCATGTCGGGTTTGACGCCCCAATTCTCGAACCCCCAAAAGTGTTCACCAGTTCGCCCGAAACCCGTTTGCACTTCGTCGGCGATGCAAAGGCCTCCGTACTTGTGGACGATGTCGTAGACGATCCCAAAATACTCGGGCGGGGGCATCACCGTCCCACCGACCCCTTGGATCGGCTCGCCGATGAAGCAGGCAATCTCACCGTTGGTTTGGTAGCGGATCACGTCCTCGGCTGCGTGGGCGCACTTTAGATCGCAGGAAGGATACTCCAACCCAAACGGGCAACGATAGCAGTACCCGGCTGGGATATGGGTCACGCCGCCAATCGAAGCCACCGGGTATTTCCAAGTGCCAACTGCGGTGACGTTGATCGTGGTGGGTGAGCCACCGTGATAGCAATTCTGCAACGCCAACACTTCGTGATGCCCGGTATGCATGCGCGACATGAGCATCGCCAGGTCATTGGCTTCGCTGCCTGCGTTGGTGAAGTATGAACTCTTCAGGCCCAGCCCCTCCGGCATGCGGTCGGCCAGGGCTTTACCGAATTGCACGATGTTGGGATTCAGGTAGATGGTCGTGGTGTGGACCAGTTTGCCCACTTGCTCGCGCACCAGCTCAGTGATTTTGGGATGGCAGTGACCCACCGAGACGGTGACGATGCCGGCGAAGCCATCGAGATAACGCTTGCCG
>JAJDDP010000089.1 GCA_029260235.1 Phycisphaerae bacterium
CACGACCCGACCAGCCACCGGACTTCTCAACTCGAACCATGAAAGCAGTTCTGCCGGCTCTTCTCCGATGGCCTCGATTTGTGGTTGCCTTAGTCCCAGAATGTGCAACCGGCGCCGAACCGATTCAAGGGAACTGCGGGCCACCTCGACCGCACGCTCGGCTGCGAGGTGGTCTCTTTCGACGCTGAACGCGATCTCCTCCTTGCTGGCCATGAAGCTCGCCTCAGCTGCCGCCAGCCCGCTTTGGGCTGCCTGATGATTTCGTTCACTGCTCAGGTTCTTTTCGCGAAGCTGCGCCTCTCTGATAGCTTCGGATTGGGCCAGTTGAAGTTCAGCATGCGCTCGCAATAGTTTTGCCTTGGCATCGCCGACGGGAGACTCCGCCAAGCGCTCGCGTATCATGCCTGGCTGGGCGTCGCGCGTGCAGAGCTCAAGCATGCGTTCGATTCCTTGGGAGATCGTTTGGACGCGGCTCAAGTCAGCCTCAGCCAGCCTCAGGTCGTGGGTACGACTGATGAACACGCTCTTGGCTTCGCCGAGAAGTGGGCTATCCAAGACAGCCAGCAGATCGCCGATCTCGACGCCTGCACCCTCGGCCACAGCCACTGCTAGAACGATGCCGGGCAATTTCGGCGTGATCTTGGCGGTTCGCGTAGCGTCAAATTCGACTTCTGCGGCAACCTCGATTGTTGCAGACATGGACCGTCGTCGTACTTGCTCCACCTTGATGCCGGCCTTGTTCACGACGCTTGGATCCACAAATTGAACGCGGAGGTTTTCGACCTCGCACAGCGGATCACTCGACCCGGTAAGAAGCCGGGCGGCGCGCTCGACGCGTATGCCGGTCGAGTCGGCAACAACTTCCGTCCGGGAAGCACCGACGCCCAGATCTTCTTTCGCCGCGGCTGGGTTAAGTTTGGCCCACTCGGCTTCGACTTCAGGGTTACAGAGGATGCACTGCGTTTCAGGCAATCCGTGACCACCACACCAATCGCCGGCCTCCCTAAAAATCGGGATAAGGTCGGCGTTGCAACGCGTGCATACCGACTCAGGCACGCCATGCCCGCCGCACCAACCCTCTTCAAGGGTCGGGCTAACAGGACTGGTCGCTGGGCCAAACACCTTCGCCGAGTCGGCGGAGTTGATGTCGAGAGAAATTGTGCCAGCGTTGCTGGCCTCTTCTTTCTTGCATCCGACCAAAACCGTGGATAAAAGCGCAGCACACACCGCGGCTTGGCCTACCTGCCTTCGTCTTGTCATTGAACTGGCTCCCTTAGACTGACACTGTCCTCGCTTGCGAATCGGCTGGTCAAGCGATCTCGCAAGAGATCCGACTGTGAACAATCATGGGGGATCAAATCAGGAGGGGAACATCGCTCGCCGGAAAGGGAAGCCGTCTAGGAACCTCCGCTCGTTTGGGAAATACAGCGAGGCTTGGCGTGCCAAGCTGGGAGTCCACCCCAAGAGCAGCGACGACCACATCCGCGAAATCCACGAGAGTGATGTCATCGGAAACCTTCGCTTTGCTCGCGCAAATGGCTGTGCAGTCTCTGCACTTGCGAGGCGATTGTTCTTCTTGCGGTGGTGCGCTTTGATCCGATGTTGGGCAGCAGCTCGAAGAATCACAGCATGAGGGCATCATGACGGCAGGCGGTGATTCCACAGGCGGGTGATCGCAGCAGTCCACCAGCACACCGCCGCGGCAGAGCAGCGGTGGCCCCACCAGCAGCCATATGGTCAACGATTTCACCATGGTCCCTGACATCATCTAGATTCTACGCTCAGGCCTAGTTTCGCTCAATGGCCCTATCGACTTCGGATCGACGTTCTGCCCTCACAGATCCTATCGGAAACTCTCCGCCTACGATGAATGCCCGGTAATCCTGGGTCTACCGATAGCGTCCGTCCGCGTTTCAAGCCTATCGGAACAAGAACCCACATCTACAATATGGGCTTGATCGATCCGACGACCGTCGCGCCTTCTGGCTGTTGAATCTCAACCCACCACATCACATCCGCGGGCAGCGGGTCGGGGGCTGTCGCATGCACGTCGTAGTCGTCATGCGATGGCCCATATTCCCCTTTGCCTACGAAGGATTCCGTGCGGTCACTGGTTCCGATCCACGCCCGCACGACCGTCGTTCCCTTGTCGTTGAAGGGGAGTTTGACTACCAGATGTCCTTCTTTGCCCGCGGCCACCTTGCCATGACCTTGGGAGAACGAGACCTCATGGGTTCCGATCATGCTCTTGCCAAGAGAAACTTCGTCATGATGTCCTTGGCCCTGATCGTCTTGCCGGGCTCCTTCTCCGGGATGACTGTGATCGCCCTCTGGGCCGTGTGCGTGGTCATCGCCGCTAGCCTTGCTTGCCGCCGGCGCGTCACTGGCTGGCTGTGCAGCCTCTGGTGTTTGCGTTTCTTCTGCAGAGTCCTTTTTGCAACCAGCTCCCAGTGAAAGAACAATGGCGATGCCCGCTACTGCAATGAATCTAATCATGGCTTGTTCCTTTCTTGGTGTGCGTAACCACTTCTGTTGGGTTCTGTCCTCGGTTGGCCTGCACCGAAAATCAGTGCATAGCCGGCAGGCACGACGACGAGGTTCAAGAATGTTGAGGAGACCAAGCCACCGAGAACGACGATAGCCATCGGTGCCAGAATTTCGCTCCCTGGTTTACCTGCGGCCAGTGCAATAGGTAATAGGCCTAGGACAGCGGTCAGGGCTGTCATGAGGATCGGCACCAGCCTCTCCTGTGACCCTTGCACGATGGCCTCCAAGAGCGACCGATCCTCCTCTTTCATGAGATAGCTATAGTGGTTCACCAGCAAGATGCCGTTTCGCACTGCAATGCCGAACAGGGTGATGAATCCGACCATGCTGGCAATGGAGATGACCGGGGCTTCATAGCGTCCCCCGATGCCGAGCATCGCCAGTGCATTTCCACAGACACTCTCCGACTCGGTCACAAAAATTGCGACGATGCCTCCAATCAACGCGAGCGGCAAATTGATCATGACCAGCATGGCTGCTTTCGTAGAGCCGAAAGACATGTTAAGCAGCAGCAGCATGATCACGGAGACTACGCCCCCCATCACATACAAGGTCTTCGAGGCCGATTGCTGCGCTTCAAACTGTCCACCGTACGACACGGCATAACCATATTTCGCCACGATAGGACTGACTTGCTCCTGCACCTTCTCAACAAGATCGCCCAAGTTGTAGCCTTTGGCAACATTGCATGAGATGACGGCTTTGCGTTGGGCATTTTCGCGTGAAATCAAGTTGGACGCCTTTTCGATACCCACATCTGCCACCTCGCTAAGTCGCACGAGAGCGCCATTTTGGCCTCGGAGCGTCAAATCTTTGACCTGTTGAATCTTCTCGCGGTGTTCGGGGGCCAACCGAACGACGATGTCGTAGATCTTCACGCCCTCATTCACTACCGCAACCTTTTCGCCAAAGATGGCGTCTCTGACCTGTTCTGCCGCATCAACAGGCGTGAGACCCCAGCGTGCCAACTCGTCGTGGCGGTAGCGAACAGGTAGCGAAGTGATCATAATTTCGCGATTGGCGGCGACGTCGCGGGTGGCAGGCATGGGTTCGATGACTGCCTCTATTTCCTTGGCGATCTGGCGAAGTTTGTCTAGATCGTCTCCGTAAACGTTAATGGCGATAGCAGCCGGCGTACCCGACATGATATGGGAAAGTCGATGTTCGATGGGCTGACCAATCGTGGTGGTGATTCCCGGGACAGCCGAGAGGATCTCGTCGATCTGCTGCCGCACTTCCACCTTCTCGAAACCAGGCTTCAAGGACACATCGATTTCGCTGTTGCTGACCGGCTCAGCGTGTTCATCTCGCTCGGCTCGACCCGTACGCCGCGCGACCGAACGCACGCCCTCCACTTGAGCTAGCCGCTCTTCGACTCCACGGGCGAGGCGGTCGCTCTCTTCCAGTGACGTGCCTGGTGGAGCCATCAGAAACACAGTGAAAGTTCCCTCATTGAACTCGGGTAGGAAGCTGGTTCCAAAAGTGCTGGCCAGCAGCACGCTCAGCCCGGTCGCAAAAAGGGCAGCGGCGACCGTGCATTTGCGAAACCGAACGACGAACCGTAGGGTCGGTGCGTAGATCGCCTTGACCCACCTCACCAGGAATGTTTCTTGCTCGACATGAGAGAATCGGCCTCGAAGCAATAACCGGGCTAACGCCGGCGTCACCGTGATCGCGACAAGAAGCGATGCTACGATCGAGAGAACATACATGGTACCGAGCGGCTGAAAGAATCGACCCTCTAACCCTTCAAGGAACATCATGGGCAGAAATACGATCACGATGATCAGGGTGGCGAACATGATCGAGCTGCGGATCTCATTGCTTGCGGTGAATATCACCTCCGCATGGCTCTTCTGTTCGCTGGCGGGCAGCCTCTGATTCTCCCGCAGGCGTCTGTACACATTTTCGACGTCGATAATGCCGTCGTCGACGACCACGCCAATGGCAACAGCGAGGCCCCCAAGGGTCATGACGTTGATGGTCTCACCCCAGCCCCAAAGAACGAGCAGCGCGATGGCAATCGAGAGCGGGATGGCCGTCAACGTGATGATTGTTGTTCGCACATTGAGTAGGAACAGCGCGAGAATGATGGCCACAATGATTGCGGCATCTCTCGCCACAGCAATCACATTGTCGAGCGAGAGGTGAATGAAATCACTCTGCCGCAGGATGTGCCGGTTCATGGCAATGCCAGCAGGCATGCCGTTCTCGATCACGTCGAGGGCTTCGTCGATCGCCTCTGTTAGTGCCAGCGTGTTGGTTCCTGGAGCTTTTTGGACACTCAGGACAACGGCAGCGGATCCAGCCTCAGAAGCGGTACCTCTCTTTAGCGCCGGGGCTAGCTCGACCTCGGCAATCTGTCCAATGGTGAGGGGAACCCCGTCGTCATAGCGTATCATCGTCGAGCGGATATCTTCAACGCTGGCAACCCGTCCGGTTTGCCGAAGGGGAATCTCCAGCCCATCGACGTTGAGAAGGTACCCGGCGCCGGCGGTACTGTGGGCCTGCTTCGCCGCCTCAACCACATCCTTTATGGATAGACCGTAGAGGCGGAGGCGATCCTGATCCACATTGATCTGATATTCCGGGAGCTCGCCGCCGATGGCGACTACCTGCGAAACACCAGGCACGCTCAGCAATCGGTTGCGCAGGTTGAATTCCCCGTACGCCCGCAAGTCCATGGGAGAGACGCTGCCGTCCGGCGAACGGAGTGAGAGGAGCATGATTTCGCCGGTGATGCTCGACACTGGCGTAAGTTGCATGTGCACGTCTAGTGGCAGCCTTTCCTCAGCCATGCCCAGCTGCTCAGATACCAGATATCGAGCGCGATAGATGTCGACTCCCCAATCGAATTCCACCCACACGATCGACAAACCAATGGCGCTAGCACTACGAACCCGCCGCACGCCGGGAAGACCGTTCACTGATGTTTCAACAGGGAAGGTGATGTACTGCTCTACCTCATCGGCTGCGTATCCCGGCGATTCGGTCATGATCGTGACCGTCGGGGCGTTCAACTCTGGGAACACATCTACAGGCATCCTGGGTACTTCATAGAAAGCAATTCCCAGCGTAAGAACCGCGACGATGATAACTAGCGTGGCGTTATCAACGGAGAACTGCAATAGTCTCTTTAGCATGGCTGTTCTCCTTCCTTAGTCATCGCTCTCATGGAACGTCCCATCAGCATGGAAGTGCCCTCCCTCTTGCCTGCCACCCAGTGATGAACTGGCCAGCATGAGTGGATAGACCCCGCCCAGGACGATCTCATCGCCGGCCTGGACTCCGCTCCTGATCTCCACCCACCTGCCATCACTGGCGCCGAGGTCCGCCTCGACTCGTATCACGCTGTTGGGATCGCCCGGGTCGCGCCGAAAGAATACGACGTCAAGCCCGTCGCGGATGACTGCTGACTCAGGAACCGCCAGGACGAGCGGAGCATCATCGACTGCGAAGACCTCCAGATAGCCGGTCATGCCCGATTTTGCCCACTTCGGCAGCGAGGCGGGAACGAGATAGATGGGGATGGTCCGCTGCCCGGGATGGGCCTGAAAACCAACTGCAATCGTGCCGTCAACCGTGTCTTGCAGATCGATACTACCGCCCTGCGGTGGCACAATCCGGGCCTGCTGTCCATCGTGGAATAGATTGATGTCAGCCTGAAACGCATCACCATGAAAGCGAAGAGCCGTCGGATTGATCGTGTCCAACACAAGATCACCCGTATTGGCCCATCCCCGATTGGTGACGGCCAGGCGATCAACGATTCCCGACGCCTCCGCCCTTATCGTCAGTCGGCCAATCGAGCGCCACGGCGGCTGTCGACCTCGAACGTGTTCATGCTCTTGCTCGGCAGGATCAAGGTCCACCTTTGCGACGCCTGTAAACGAGGCAGCTGTGCTGAGCATCACGTCATACTTGGCATGGGCTGCGTCGAATCCCGTTCTTGCGGCTTCGACCTCGGCCTTGAGCCTGGGCGGCGTGTTGCGTTTGTTGGCCAACTCAGCCTCCAGCTCAACCTGCCGCATGTTCGCTTCTGCCAATTTCGCAATTCGCTGCTCCAGAAAGCTAATCGCCTTGTGCATCTCTGCCTCTTTGGCTTCTGCGACGGCGAGATCCGCGTGACTGCGTGTCATGTCGTTCAGGGCTGAGACCAGCTCGCTCTGCATGTTCTGCCATTCGGGCGACTCGAGGTGGAACAGCGCTTGACCCGCCTCTACATGCTCATATTGGCTCACCAGCAAGTCGATGCGGCCCGGCAACATGACGTGGTATTCTCTGCGTGCTTCGGGCTGTAACTCAAATTGACCCGGCAGACGAATCGTTCTCCGCACTGGGCGCTTCTCGACCTTGACGAAGGTGATGCCCAGGTTTTGGCGAACATTCGGCGGAGTGTCGATCCGATTGCTCGCTGGCTCGCTCGCAGCATCGGCGGAAGGCGTGAGGTCGGATGGGTCACTTTGATCGCATGCCAACGAAATCCCCAGCGCGAGCATCGCCAACGCTACGCACGGCGGGGCAAGAGAGCGAGTTTTGGGAGATGGTTTCATCAGTCTTCCTCCTCAGACGGCAACTGGGACCGCGTAATCCACTGCGGGCGAAGCATCTGCTGAAGCTCACTAGCGGACCGGCCCTCGGCTAGCGTCGCGTCAAGCAGTGCCAGCTTCGTTTCAAATGATCCGGTCAACGCGTCGCGCAGGAGCAAGACATCGACTTCACCAAGGCCAAGCAGAGTCCGGCTGTCTTCCACCTGCTTGGTGACCAGCGGCGCTACATTTTCCAGAATCGCTCTGCGCTGCTGCGAAGCGTAATTCAATCGCCTTTCCACTTGGGCTAACTTCGACAGAATGCTCTGCACAACAGCCTCTGATCGGGCACGCACCGAATCACGGAAAGCGAATGCTTCTGCGATGGCTTCTCGATTGCGATTCCACAATGGAATTGGAAACCCAATGCCCAAACCAAGCCTCGAAAAACCCTCTTCAAATGAGTAACTCGGGCCAAGATTCAGATCTGGATACTGGCGGCGAAGTTCCAACCGAAGCTGCTGCTCAGCTGTTTCATAGTCCGCCTCTATCGACTTGACGCGAGGATGGTGGGCTACGACCTCATTCCGGCGATCTTCGGGTTGCACCGCTACCTCAATGATGGATAGATCGGGATGCAACAGGATGGCTACATCAGGCGCCAACCCCATCAGGGCAAGCAAATCGAGCCGGGCCTCATTTTGTTCACGCTCGAATGAATAGATACTTGCCCGCCGCCGGGCAAGCTCTATTTGAAGCAATCGGCCCTCGGTTGGCTTCATTTCTCCCGCTGAAACGAGCTGCTCTGCCATGCCGGCGATGGGTTCAAGCTGTTTGACATAGTCCCTCGATATCCTGAGCCTTTCCTCCGCCCATGACCACTTGAGCCACGCAGCGCGTAGCTCAGTAATCAACCGCCATTCTTGGAGCAGGATGCGTCGCCAAGCAGCGCTATGCTCCGACCAACGCAAATCCTGTTCGACCTTCAAACGACCCGAAATTGGAATGGTGATGCTCAGACTTCCTCCAACGATCATCGGGTCGTCTATGTAGTCGCCCTGGACGCGCCGCAAGCCAATGGGGGTTGTCTCAATGCCCCCTGCGTTGATGCCATCAATCGAGGGGCCGTTGAGTTTGAAGCGGGATTTGCTGCCGCGATTAACGAAGCGTAGCACCTCAGCCTCAAACTGTGGATCGGGCCACCACCCCGACTCCCTGGCGGCAGCCAGCGGGACGTCGGCCGCGGAGCGGGCTACGCGTAGCTGTGGGTTGAAATGCAGGGCGACCGCTTCTGCTTCATAAAGCGACAAGCCGTCGCTGCTGTCAAACATTGCCTCCCCCGCGGAGGCGTCAGAAAGCAAAGTGGCGTAGCGCTGAATCGACTCGACATCCAACGAGCGGTCCGCCCATTCGGATGCATAATTCGCCAGCCCTAACGGCTGCCTGTTGTACGATTGGCAACCGCAGATGAGCGCCATGACAGCAGCCATGGGAAGAACACGTCTAAAGGCCATTTCGATAAACTCCTATGCCAACTTCTCAACAGCTGTGGTGCTGCCCCAGTGCTCAATCAATGCGGGATCAGCGATCACCAAGACATCCTAGTGCCGCGCCGCGGTAGCGCGCGAGGCAATAGCGATTGCGGTGGGCAATGGCGAGACGCTATCGGTTTAATTTACGTCTCGTGCGCGAAGGGAGGGGGGAAATCAGATCAGGAGCGGGACTTGTCTAGGTTGAGCCCCGGGTAACACAACAGTGGTGGTTGTATGCACCGCTCGGAGAGACAAAATCGACGGTATCGTCGAATCGCATGCCTGCTGGAAATCGGCCATGGGTCCGATAGCGAGCGAGGGAACTTCATGATTCGGTTGCTCTCGGCGCAGCACAATCCGGGAGCATGGATCTGCATCGCAATCGGACTCGTGCCCACATTCGCCCTCGTGTGGATGATCTGTTTCAGTGTCGGAATGATCTGGCGTCCCGGTATTCGGGCAGTGGGTCTGCTCAGGCCCGCAGGCATGCTCCAGCAAACCCGCGACGCAGAGCATGGGCAGGCAAGAAGAAGCCCACGCCGCAACCAAGATTGCAAAGCCACGTCTAACCATCATCGCACTATCGGCTAAAGACCACCATTTATCAACCTTCCCGGCGCAACAGTTGTGTACCGAATCGGAAAGGTGGACTTTAGCAAGGGTGCGGGGACCGCAAACAGAGACCTTCCTTCTATGCTCGCTGTGCTCAGGAACTTGCCACTTTCTCTGCCGTGGCTGACTTCTTCTCGCGGAGGGCTTTGAGGACTTTTTCAGGCGTTATCGGAAGATCCTTGATCCAGACTCCAGTCGCGTTGGCGATTGCGTGGGCTACCGCACCCAGGACGGGAAGCGTGCTCCCCTCGCCGATCTCCTTGGCGCCGAACGGGCCTCGCGGCTCGTAGGAATCCACTAGACCACTGAAAATCTCCGGCGCATCCATGATCGACATCATCAAGTAACCGTGCAGATTGTGGTTTTGAAGGAGGCCCTTCTCGTCGAACTGAACGTCCTCGAAAATGGTCTCGCTTGCGCCCATGGCAACAGCACCTTCCACCTGACCGTGTACGGCAAGCGGGTTGATCGGCGTGCCGCAGTCATGATAGTCGGTGAAGTGGTCAATCTTGATTTTGCCTGTTTCAAGATCGACGCTCACTTCGCAGATGGCGGTGCCGAATGAGTACGCGGGGCTGGTGCCCACAGTCGAGCCTTTGTAGTCGCCGCCCAAACCGTCCGGCGGTTTGTAGCAGCCCGTGCCCACCAACGGACCGTTCTCATTGAAATACTTCCGGGCAACTTCTTCCCACGGCACTGACCGTGAGTCATCGCCTTGCACGAACACCCTGGCGTTCTGGGCGGTGACGGATGCTTCGTCACAATCGAGCAGTCTTGCAGCATAGGGCTTCATCTTTTCGAACACTGCTTCGCCGGCCCGCGAGACCGCATGCCCAGCCATCAGCGTCACCCTAGATGAGTAGGAGCCTAGGTCCAGCGGCGAAATGTCGCTGTCTTCACTTCGGATGCGCATGCGATCCATGGGAATGCCCAGCGAATGGGCACACATCTGCGTCAAGACGGTGTCACTACCTTGGCCGATTTCGGCTGCGCCAATGAGTAGAATGGCGGCCATGCCGTCTTCGGAAATTTTCACGATGGCGTTGGCATGCGGGAAAATCGACTTCTTGACGAACGGCTCGCGCGGCTTCTCATGCGAAAGCTGCACCTGTCCGCGGTAGATGCAATAGCCCGCACCAGAAACGAAGCCACCGCTCGCGATTCCGATGCCCTTGCCCAGGGGCAGCTTGCCCCACTTCTCGTTCCAATTGGATTTCTTGGCTGAGGCTTCGAGGGTAGCCCGAAATTCGCAGCTGCCCACCTCCATCTCGTTGACAGTCAAGGTGTTGGGGTCAATCGAATTGCGCCAGCGGATCTCCACAGGATCGATGCCCAAATCGTCCGCAATCATGTTGAGCAGGCACTCGAAAGCAAACCGGGGCTGGGGCACGCCGTGGCCGCGCATCGCCCCACTCGCCGGCTTGTTGGTCATTACCCGGTAACCGTCGTACTTGTATGCAGGGATCTTATAGAGCGTCGGGATGACGCTCCCCGCGTAGTACGCGGTGGCTACGCCGAACGAGGAGTACGCTCCACCGTCCAGATAGATTTTGCTGGAAAACGACTGAATTCGCCCTTCGCTGTCCACGCCGATCTTGAAGTGCATGTGCTGCTTGTGCCGTCCTCGACCGTGGAGGAACATCTCTTCGCGTGAATAGATCATCTTCACCGGCCTACCGAGCCTGCGACTGAACAGCGCCGCACAAATATCTAACGGTGTGGTTTCAGCTTTGCCCCCGAAGCCGCCGCCTACGGTTGGCCTGATGACGCGGATTTTACCAAGCGGCATGTGGAGCACATGGGCCATCATGTATTGAACGTAGTGCGGAACCTGGGTCGATGAGTAGAGCACGAGGGTACCATCAGGATCCCACATGGCAATCGAGGCGTGCGGCTCCATCGGACATTGGTAAATCGTGTTGCCGGTGAACACCTCCTCACGAACATGGGCTGACTGGGCGAAACCGCCTTCGACGTCGCCAAATTTGTGATCGACGTGGGTGTTGATATTTCGCTCGTAGCGCTCATGAACCTGCGGCGCGCCTTCGGCCATCGCCTCCATAGGATTAAGGACTACTGGCAGTTCTTCGTATTCGACCTCGATAAGTGCGACGGCTCGCTCTGCTGTCTTCTCGTCGATGGCTGCGACGGCTGCCACTTCGTCGCCATGGTGACGAACCTTGTCCTTGGCCAAGATGTGCTCGTCGTACCTGGCCGGTGAAACGCCGTACATGGTGTCCGGCACATCATCGGCGGTGAGAATATCCAACACGCCCGGCAAAGCCCGCGCCTTGGATGTATCGATCTTCTTGATTCGTCCATGGGCAATCGGAGAACCTAGGATTTTGGCGTACACCATGTTCTGGAATGACAGATCGGCTGTGTACTCAGCCCGGCCGGTTACCTTGTCAACGGCATCGACGCGAGGAACGGAAACACCAACCGAACCGCCAACGGAGCCGCCAGCGGCGCCGCCAAGATCCGGTCGCCCATTGCCGGATGCAGGCTTGCCAGCCGGCTCATCTCGTTTTGCACAGGTGCCGTCCTCGCGGTAGTTCTTGCACCTCTCGACCGAGCGAATAATGCCGGTGTATCCTGTGCAGCGGCAAAGGTTGCCAGCAAGAGCAGCTTTGATTTCTTCCTTCGACGGATCCGAATTACGCTCCAAGAGCGCGGTGGCTGAGAGCACCATTCCCGGCGTGCAGTAACCACATTGAACTCCGCCCTCCTGCACGAAAGCACGCTGCAACGGCGTCAACACGCCATTTTGAGCGATTCCTTCAATCGTGGTAATCGACTTGCCTTCCATCTCGGTTGCAAGCAGCAGGCAACTGTTCATCGTTTGCCCGTCCACCATGACCAGACAAGCGCCGCAATCACCAACATTGCAGCCCTTCTTCGTTCCGGTCAGGGCAATTTTGTCCCGCAGGACATCCAAGAGCGTTTCGCTGGCTGCGACTGCGACCGGATAAGATTGCCCGTTGACGGTAAGTGTGCGTGACACAATCACGATTCCATCCCCCCCGCTCGCTGCCGAGCCGTCTTCAATGCCCGCTTGGTCAAAACGCCGACAATCTCGCGACGGAAATCTGCAGAACCTCGAACATCGCAAATCGGATTACACCGTTCCATAGCCCTTTCACTCACTCTCGAACTGACTTCATCATCGAGCTTGCAGCCCGCGAGCAAACGCCCTGCCTCCTCGACGACGATAGGAGTCGGTGACACCGCCCCCAACGCAACGCGGGCAGACTCGACCTCTCCACCCGCACCAAGTCGCATACCCACAGCCACACCGGCGACTGCGATCGAATTACCCTCTCGCAAAGAGAACCTCGCGTAAGCTGCACCAAATCGGACTGGTGGTTCAGGAACAATAATCGACGTAAGCACTTCGCCGGGAAGGAGGGCCGTCTTTCGCACCTGGATAAAGAAGGAGTCAAGCGGGATAACCCGTTCTTTCTCTGCGGACTTAGCCACGACCGAGGCGTTCAACACTAGCAGAACAGGCGGCAGATCGGCACAAGGGACCGCACTGACGACGTTTCCGCCTACTGTGGCTGCGTTGCGAACTTGAGGAGCAGCCATGCGACTTGTCGCATCGATCAATGAAGGAAACCGCTCGCGGACCAAAGATGACTCGTCCAGTTCCGTGATCGTGGTGAGTGATCCGATGCACAGATTTCCATCCTGAAGGCAAATCTGCTTCAGCGAATCGACTCTCTTGATCGAAATCAGAGACGTTGCACTCACCCGCCCGGCCTTGAGATCGACCAGCAAGTCTGTACCCCCAGCCAGAATCCGCGCACCGGTGTGCCGCCCCAGCAAATCGAATGCTTCATCCATCGTGTGAGCTTCGTAGAGTTCCACATCCGGCACATGCATGTGACGATTCCTCTCGCTTAGACCACTAGCGCTTGACCGCTAGCCATTCTCCGGCGGCGGCTCTTGAGCTAGCCCCAATTGCGTCTGCGGCGACACAGGAACAGCCGTCCCAATGATTCCGCCCAGAAAGATGGACAGCAAATGATTCGACAGCCCAGTTGGCGACCGCTCCTGTCCCGGGGTGTACCAGCGATAAAGCCAATTCAACATGCTGAACAACGACATAGTCGTGACGTGCCGGTCCAGATTGCTCTCAGGAGCATGCTCGTCCAGCACCTGCTCAATGATGGCTCGGGTGGCTTTGTAGTATTGGAATCGAATCTGGCGTGTCTCGTCGTAGCCCTTCCCCGTGAGTGAATCCAATTCGTGTGAGCAAACCTTCAGGGCGGCTAAGTTGGAGGCGAAGTAACCCACATGCGCCCGGATCATCACCCGCAGCTTTTCGACCGAGCCGTTCACCCCATGCAGGCGCTCGCGAAGGTTGTTCAGCAACGAACTGAAGGCCCGGAACTGGATCAAGAAGAGCATGTGCTCCTTGCTGTTGACGTAGTGGTACATGCCGGCCAATGACACTTTGGCCGACTTGGCCACCGCCCGCATTGATGCGTTTGCGTACCCCTCTCGGGCTATCACGACCGTGGCAGCCGCAAGGATTTGATCGAGCCGCTCGTCGAAAGCAGTCCGCGACTCTGATGAACCACGCGGCTCGAATACAGGGCCTTTCTCGAACGCTCGTTCTAAGCCTCGCATTCCCATTTCATCGACCATCGCGTGCTCTCCTGCCTGTTCGACACTCTAGTTTCGCCTTCCTGAACGCCCTGTCAAGTGCCATACAGACCCACAAGTCGATTTTTAGCCATTGACAAAGACATATTCGCCGATCAAAGTATATAGAGATGCCTTTATACCCTAGGCTGGCAGGGCGGCTCATACCCAGACAAACTCGAACGCATGTTCGATTCAAATGCTGGGCCAGAAGACAAGAGAGGCGCCTTTGGATGTCTTTCAGGGTGGCGGATTGCCGCGGCAGTTGCGTCTGATCGCAGTTATCCGGATTTTTGCGAGAGGAAACGACACATGGCTATGTTCCCGTCTCGTCCGGCGGACTCCTTCGACTTTAGCGACATCACTTACGAGAAGTCGAACTGGGTCGCCCGGATTACCATCAACAGACCGCACAACTACAACGCCTACAGCACTCCAGCCTTGAAGGAATTAGCCATCGCTTTTGAAGACGCGTCGTGGGATGACGGCGTAGCCGCGGTGGTATTCAGCTCCACCGGACATAACTCTTTCTGTACCGGCGGGGATGTCAAAGAGTACCAGGCGGAGTATACCAAAAAGCCGCGCGACTACTGGAAGTACATGTCGCGCTTCAAAGCATACATCGAATCGATCACCAATTGCTCAAAGCCGGTCATTGCTCGAATCAATGGGATGGCCGTTGGTGGCGGCAACGAAAGTCAACTTGCTTGCGACCTCGGCGTGATGGGCGAACACGCCTTCATTGCCCAGGTGGGCACCGGTGTCGGCTCGGTGGCCTGTGGCGGGTCAACGCAATGGCTGCCCCTGCATGTGGGTGACCGCAGGGCACGAGGCATTCTCTTCCTCAACCAGCGCTATACCTCTTTCACGTCACTGTCTATGGGCCTAGTCAATGCGGTGGTGCCGACCGTGAAGGGGCCAGATGGCGAGTTCATTACAGAATTCACCGATGATCGGACCTTCCTCGCTGATTGGAACATCGACCCTTGGGATGAACCATTCAAACGCCGAGCCACACCCGAGCAACTGAAGAAGGCCCTCAAGGGCAAGGATGGCTATTCCATTGACATGTCCATTCTGGACAAGACCGTCGATGATCTCTGCGCGCAAATCGTTCACAAGTTCTCCGAATGCACGCGATACACCAAGGCTCAGGTCAACTATTGGAAAGACGCTTCGTGGCATGCGACGGTAGGTCACGCCAGAGATTGGCTGTCGATCCACTACACCAGCCTCGAGCCGTACGAAGGCATGACCGCCTTCGTCGAGAAGCGCAAAGCTGACTATGTGGGGATGCGTGAGAAGGCAGCTGACCCCAACGGATCAAGCGAGTTCCTTTGGGGGCCTTACGCCAAGGCGTGCAGCCAATGCGGCGCCAAGGGCATGCCGCAGCAATTCGAACACTGCGGGAAATGTGGAGCAGCATTGACGGCTGCGCCCTGAAAATCGGCGAACAGCAGGCAAGTACAACCTGTAGAGAGCCAGCGCGACATGACTGATTCAACAAGCATCGCTTTGGTCACAGGCGGCAACAGCGGCATCGGCAAGTGTGTGGCTGAACTGCTGGCCCGTGACGGCTGCAACGTGGCTGTGCTTGACCACGAACGCACAGAGCAATCCGGCTGCGTGTTGGATCGGATTCAATCCATCGGCCAGGAAGCATGCCACCTCAAGGCGGATGTTCGCAAGGATCACGAAGTTCGCGCAGCCGTAGCAACGCTTCTCGACCGCTGGGGTCAAATTGACATTTTGGTCAATTGTGCCGGCATCGTCCGAGATCAGGTGATCTGGAAGATGAATGATGACCAATGGCGCGACGTGATCGATGTCGATCTGACCGGCGTATTCCAATGCTGCCGCGCCGTCGCCCCGACCATGCGGACTGCGAAGAGCGGCTCTATCGTCAACATCTCCAGCATCAATGGCATGCGCGGGAAATTCGGGCAGACCAACTACTCCGCAGCCAAGGCCGGCGTGATCGGCTTGACCAAGGCGCTGGCCCGCGAGTTGGCCAGATGTAACGTCACGGTTAATGCCGTGGCACCTGGGCTGATCGAAACCCCGATTCTAGACGGGATGTCGGAAGAGGCCCTGAGTGCGGCCGTGGCAGAGATTCTCCTTGGCCGACCAGGCCAGGTTGAGGACGTGGGCGAGCTAGTTTCTTTTCTTTGCAGCGACCGGGCGAGATTCATCACTGGAGAGGTAATTCGCGTGGACGGCGGCCAATACATCTGACGGCCAAGGCCGACGCTGAAGGCGGCTAACGAGGGAAACCAAACGATGTCAGACTACAAGCACTTCAAACTCCAAGAAGCCGACTCGGTAGCCACGATCACCATGGATCGACCGCCCCTGAACGTACTCGACAATGCCATGATGGCTGAGTTCAACACGATTCTTGAGATCGTCTTGACGAAAGATCAAATCAGCGGTGTGGTCATCGCAGCCGAAGGCAAAGCGTTCAGCGCTGGCGTCGATGTGTCGGACCACACCGATGACAAAGTGGCTGACATGATCCACCAGTTCCACGGCATCTTCCGCAAGCTCGCATCGACCGACGCACTGACCATCGCAGCGGTGAACGGGGCGGCCCTCGGTGGCGGCTGCGAACTTGCATGTTTCTGCGACATCGTTCTAGCCTCTGACCGAGCAAAATTCGCCCAGCCCGAAGTCATGGTCGGCGTGTTCCCCCCGATTGCTGCTGCCATTCTTCCCCTGCAAATCGGGATCAAGAAGGCCATCGAGCTAAATACGCTGGGCGGCACCATTGGTGCGGCTGAGGCACACCGTATCGGCTTGGTCAATCAGGTATTTGCTGCGGATGAATTCGCTGGCAGCGTGGAATCGTACGTGGACAGATTGCGAAAGCTCTCCCGCCCCGTGGTCAAGTTGGCCAAGCGGGCGACCATGCTGATAGCTAGAGAACAGATCCTCTCGCACTTGGAGCGATGCGAAAAACTCTACCTGAAAGATCTGATGAACGTCTCAGACGCCCACGAAGGAATCGCGGCGTTCATGGAAAAACGAGCACCCACATGGAGCCACGCATGATGCAGGGCTCGGGATGGAATGAGGCTCCTGCACTGAGTGCTAAGGCGCTGGGGTTTCGACGAAGAAAGGCAAGGCCATGAAGGCTGCGGTATTACACGATGGCGGCAAACTAACTATCGAGGACATTCCAGTCCCCAAGATCGGACCAGGCCAGGCATTGGTCAAGGTTGCAGCGTGCGGGGTTTGCCATACCGACTTGCACTACATCGAACATGGAGTTCCGACGTTCAAGAAACCACCCATCGTCTTGGGGCATGAAGCTTCTGGCGTCGTTGAGAGAATCGGCGAGGGCGTCACCAACCTAACGCCGGGGCAGCGGGTGCTCATACCGGCTGTGCTTACCTGCGGGAAGTGCTCAGCCTGCCGCCTCGGGCGAGAGAACATCTGCAGCGACATGACCATGCTGGGCAATCACTTCGATGGTGCCTATGCAGAATATGTAGCTGTGCCCGCCAAGGATGTCCTCGATCTTCCTGAATTGATTCCGCTGGAGGAAGCTTCGATCATCGCGGACGCCCTTTCGACCCCCTACCACGCTGTCAAGAATCGAGCACGCGTTCGTGCTGGCGACACGGTCGTTGTTTTCGGCTGCGGCGGCGTGGGAATCAATGCGGTCCAACTAGCCACTGCTTCGGGGGCGAGCGTCATCGCCGTTGACATCAGCGAGAAGAAACTCGAGTGGGCCAGGGAATTCGGCGCCGTCCACACCATCAACGCATCCAAGATCGAACGTGTCGACAAGGAAGTCAAGAAATTGACCGGTGGTGGCGCGGACATCGCCATGGAAGTAATCGGAAACCCCAAAACCATCGAGACCGCCTTCGACTGTGTGCGCGTCGGTGGCCGACTGTGTGTCGTCGGCTATACCCACGAAAAGATTTCCATCGTAGCCGGCAAGATCATGTTCAAAGAAGTGGAGATCATCGGCTCGCTTGGGTGCAGGCCCGTCGATTACATCCCGCTCATCCGCATGGTCGAACAGGGCAAGATCGACATCAAACGCCTGGTGACGCACCGCTTCGACCTTGATGGCCTGATGGATGCATTCGACGTCATGAAGGAGGGTATGTCCCTCCGTTCTATCGTTATTCCGTAGGAGGCCCCGCCCGTGAGCACAATAGCCAAACGTGTTCCTATCAACGCCCGCAAGAAGTTGCAGTCGTTGATGCGCGAGTACTTCGTCAGCCTCGACGCAGCTGCCGCGGATTCGGACAGGCGGGTCGCATGGTGTACATCCGTTGGGCCTTGCGAGATCCTCAGCGCGATGGGCTACGAGGTGTACTTCCCGGAGAACCACGGAGCACTACTCGGTGCCCGCAAGATCAGCCACGAGTGCATTCCGGCCGCGGTTGGTGTCGGTTATTGCGCCGAATCGTGTTCATACATGACCAGCGACATAGGCGCGGCACTTTCCGGGATCAGCCCGCTGACCGAAGCATTCGGCATCGCCGGGCCGCCCAAACCCGACCTGCTCTCCTACAGCACCAACCAATGCCGCGAAGTGCAGGATTGGTGGAACTTTTTTGGCCGGCGCCATGACGCCCCGGTCATGGGCATTCGCCCGCCAAGTCATCTTGGGCAAGTTACCGATGCACACGTAGCCTTCGTTCGCGGGGAGCTCAACCAACTCATCACCAGGATCGAATCACACTCGGGCACCAAGCTAGATTGGTCGCGTCTTGAGACCGTCGTTGACCTGTCCAGCCGAGCCAGTTCGCTTTGGCGGCAGGTTCTCGACCTAGCTCAAGCTCAACCGTCCCCGATTACGTTCTTCGATGGCTTGATCCACATGGCCCCCGTGATTCTCATGCGCGGGTCGCAAGAGGCCATCGACTACTACGACATGCTGCTCGCCGAGATGAATGAACGGGTTGAAGAAGGGACAGCCGCAGTGCCAAACGAGCGATTCCGCGTCTATTGGGATGGGATGCCCGTCTGGCCCAAGGTCCGCGAACTGTCCGAGAAATTCTTCGATCTAGGTGTGAGCATAGCTGCGAGCACCTACTGCAACTCCTGGGCGTTCGAGGAATACGATGGCGGCGACCCACTCGAATGGATGGCCAGAACCAGTACCGAAATCTTCATCAATCGAGACGAGACCTTCAAGCAGCAGTTCTTGCTGGACATGTGCAAACGATTCAGCATCGACGGTTTGATTTTCCACAACGCTAGGACCTGCCCAAACAACACGAATTCTCGCTTCGGCATGGCCCAGCGACTGCGCGATGAAGCTGGCATGCCCGTGCTGGTTTTCGACGGTGATCTGAGCGACTCCCGGTTCTTTTCTACCGCCCAAACCATGACCAACATTGAAGCGTTCGTCGAACAACTCGAAGGATGCTGCCAATGAGTGGAGCTTTGTTCATCGGTGTTGATGTAGGCTCATCAGCCACCAAATGCGTAATCCTCGACCAAGCAGGCGCGCTGAAGGGGCATCATGTGGTCGCATCCGGCTTCAAGTACTCCGACGCTGTGGATACGGCGATTACCCAATCACTGCTCGACGCAAAGGGACGCAAGGAAGACATCGCCTACTGCGTTTCCACCGGCTATGGACGAAAGCACGTTTCTTGTTCTGATCGCGTGGTGACGGAAATCAGCACACACGCTCGAGGAGCACGGGCCTGGAATCCTGCCGTGCGCACCATCATCGACATCGGCGGTCAGGACACCAAGATCATCTGCATCGACGATCACGGCCAACTCCTTGATTACCGCATGAACGCCAAGTGTGCGGCTGGGACGGGAACGTTCTTGGAGTCCATCGCCGTCAAGCTGGGTATGACCCTGGCTGCTCTCGACAAACTAGCGATGCAATCAACGGACCCCACAGTGGTCAATAGCTATTGCACCGTGTTCGCCGGCACTGAGGTGATCGAACGCATCAAAGCTGGGCAAGCTCCCGAAGACATCGCCATGGGGCTGTTCCGCTCCATCGCCACGCGCATCAAGGAGATGATCCCAGGACGCTCGGGTGCATTTGGGGCGACCGGCGGTGTTGTCCAACATTGCCAAGCCATGATTCTCACGCTGGAGGAAACACTGGGCGGCGAGATCCTTAAGGCTCCGATGCCCCAACACGCCGGTGCCTACGGCGCAGCCTTGCTGGCTTTGGAATCGCATGCCAAAAAAGGGAGCGAGGTGGACCATGCTCCAACAGGGTAGCCTCGGCATCCATCCCCCCGGCGCTCTTGGTGTAGCCTTCTTCGTTCACACCGGTGCCGAGTGCCTACTTGGGCGAGGCGGCGAGGGAATTACAACGATACTCAAAGAGAAGGAGATGTTGCGCCTGCAAGATGGCGAGCAGATGCGCATCGTTTCTTTGAAGAACAGGGCGTTTTCCAATTTTCTTGAAGCTGACGCGCTCGATGCCATGCCCGAACTAGTGCTGGTCTGCTGTAATCCCGATCAACTAGGCTTGTTCACCGCACATATCGTGAAATACCTGGAGAACTTGGCCGATCGTGGCAAACTCACGAGCATCGCCGATGTTCAGGCCCGCGTTCCAATTCTGCTCATCCTGCCCAACGGCGTCCTGTTTGAGCAGACCATTAAAACTTACGCAGATCAACTGAACGAAGCGATTCTGCTGCGACGTCTCGGTGACGTTAGCGAAGAGATGGTGCAAGCGATTCTGAATCGCGTGGTGCGTGGCATTTCCTTTCAAGCCGGCGGGCGACGCGGTGTCGGGGCCGATGCAGTTTATCTGCTGGAGCGCAAGGGTTCCATCGTCTTTGCCGACGGCGCTGACGATGCCCGAGAGCGAGTCGAAGCGATCCTCGGTGCGCACAACTACCCTTCCAAGCATGTACGCGGCGTGCCGGGCACAAGAATCGAATTCGATAAAGCCATGATTTCAATGGTGCTGAACGTCGGTGGAATGATTCATTCGGTTGACGACAGCGGAAGACTCGCCGACTTCCGAATGGGCGATCTGTGCAATGATCCGACCAAAGCCGACTTCGTAGCTGCGGTCACCCAAGCTGTCTTCAACGTGGGCAAGGCAGTTGGCGCCTATCCTAAAGACGCCTCGTACAACGAAGTGTGGGGGCCTCATCTGCAGATGATCCTCAAGCATACCGGGCATGTCACAAGTTCGATCAAGGGGTTCCGCGACTCGCTGGCCCATGGCCTCAATAGCGTTCGATTGTGCGCGAACGAGGAGTGGCTGCTGACGCCGCTGGTGAGTTATGCAAGCAATGTCGGGCTTAAGGAAGAAGAGGAGCTGTTTACTTCACTTCGGGGGCAGGTGCAGGCGTCGATGGCCCGAGCAATCCGGCACCGAGACCTGGGCCCCGAGGCCGATGAATCAGGGAACAATACCATGAAGCTTTCCGCTCAACGCAACATCAATATCGAGTTGTACGACTCAGGACCTGACGAACTCGTTCTGGTCGGCACCATGCTCGATCAAGAACACCTGATCAAGCTGCAGATGACCATCTACCTGCCCGACGAACAGATCACGCGCAGCAAGCTCCAGATGATCCGTGTTCCGTTCCCGGTCTGCCGTGAAGTTCACACCCTCGCTGAGCGTTTGGTTGGGCTGCGTGTGCAGCGCGGTGTGCTCGGCCAAATTAGCGAACGCTTGGGAGGCCGTGTCGGCTGCTCACACATTAAAGAACTCGCCACGAACCTTGTCTACTTCGTAGCCTCTCACCTTGTGAGGCGCCGCGCCGGTGTTGACCCCATGTCCACCGACTACGCTCTCAAGCCGGCAGAGGAGCGATTCTCGCTGACCAAGCAACTTCTCAGCGACTCCTGCCTGGCGTATTGCCAGACCACTCCCCAAGTGCTCGACGAGCAAATCGGTATTAGACGCATCGGCGAAGAGCACAAGAGCCCGATTGAATTGGAGAGCTATGAATCGTCGCTCGGGCGAATTGTAAAGGAGAGGGGCACTCGTTGGGCCAATCGCACCTACATACGCAGCAGAACCGGAAGCACCGAACACCAAATCAGCTGGGGTTCGTTCACCCAAGACGTCTTCCGGATCGCCCGCCATCTGATCGATCAGGGAATCAGGCCGGGCAATCGGATTGCCATGCTCTCGGAAAACCGGGCAGAGATGTTCATGTTTGAACTGGCGGCCATGTCGATTGGCGCCGCCTCGGTTCCAATTTTTGCCGGTTACCCCGCTGGGCAAGTTGCGTACGTCATCGGCCACGCACGGCCACGCTTCGTAGTTGTCTCCGGCGCCCATCAGCTTGAGAAAATAAACCGGTCGCGGCACGCGTTCGTCCAAAAATACTTCTGCATGGATTTTGACGATGAGGCCAAGGCTTGGGGGGCGATTGATTTTTCTTCGTTGCTCATAGACGGTGGTGCGACCCATGAGGAGCTTGATCGACGTACCGACGCGGTTTCAGCCGACGATCTCTGCGTGGTCATGTACACGTCTGGAACCACAGGCCCGCCCAAGGGTGTCAAGCTGAGTCACAGAAACATCATATCTCAGCAAAAAGCCGTCGAGCAAATCTGGAAGATCGGTGAAGACGACGCCGTGCTCAGCTATCTACCCTGGCATCACAGCTTCGGCGGCCTGTTTGAGCGATTCCTGACGCTCTACCACGGCTGCACCCTCTGCCTCGATGATTCGCGAGGCCGGAACATCGACAGGCTGATCGACAACTGGGGGTCATTCAAGCCGACACTGTTCTTCAGCGTACCGCGTGTACACGACATGCTAATGACCCAGTGCCGCGAGCGGCGGGAAGTCAGCGACCTCGTTTTCGGTGGTGGCCTTCGGTTCGTCTTTACCGCTGGCGCCTCGCTCTCAGCCCCAGTCGCAGCTGCCTACCGCAAGCATGATATTCCGGTGCTCGAAGGTTGGGGGCTAACCGAGACGTCGCCGTGCGTGACTATGACCAGCATCGAAGGCGAATGGCGAAGCGGTTCCGTCGGATTTCCCATCCCCGGCGTGCGGGTACGAATCGGTAGCGACCAGGAAATACTGGTCAAAGGTCCCAACGTCATGAGCGGTTACCTCGACGATGAAGAAGCAACATCTCATGTCATCGATGAGCACGGTTGGTTCCACAGCGGTGATCTCGGCGAGTTTACGCCCAGTGGCCTGCGTCTGTTCGGCCGCAAGGACGGCGCGTTTAAGCTGACAACAGGCGAGAAGGTACACCCACAGCGTGTCGAAACCGTGCTGGTCAACGAGTCTCCCTACATCAACCAGGCCGTCGCCATCGGATCGGGCAAGGACTATGTCTGCGCGCTGATCTACCCTGATATGAGCCGCTTACATGAATGGGCTAAGCAGGAGGGCATCCCGGAAGAAAACCTCATCGAGCAGCCGGCTCTCCGGGCCATGTATGCCGCTGAGTTGAACCGAATCAACCCCATGATCGAAGTCAAGTACCACCGCGTGCGCCGGGCAATCTTAGCCACCCGCGAACCATCGCTTGA